>JAMORM010000084.1 GCA_027063585.1 Sulfurimonas sp.
ATACTTTGGATGTTCCAGTTAATGTACCGCCTGTTCCAACCGCTGCAACAAAAACATCTACATGTGAATCTGTATCATTAAGAATTTCTTGTGCAGTTGTAATTTCATGTATTTCCGGGTTTGCCGGGTTTTCAAACTGTTGTAAAATTATTGAATCAGGTGTGGTTTCTTGAATTTCTATTGCTTTTTGAATTGCCCCGTTCATCCCTTTTGCAGCAGGAGTCAGTACTAACTCGGCACCTAACGCTTTGAGCAGGTTTCGTCTCTCTATACTCATAGATTCCGGCATGGTCAATATAAGTTTTAAATTTTGCGCAGCACAATTAGCGGCTAAAGCGATACCCGTGTTTCCGCTTGTAGGTTCGATTATGGTCGTATGTTTTTTAATACGTCCTGCCTCTATGCTTCTACGTATCATATTAAAGCCTATTCTGTCTTTTACGGAGCTTGTAGGATTCATAAACTCACACTTTCCGAGTATCGTGGCTCCCGTAAGTTTTGATGCTTCATTCAATCGTATTAAAGGCGTATTGCCAACTAATTCTGTTATATTTTTTGCAATTTTCATAATTTTTCCTCGTTCAATAATTTTACACTAAAAAGATTATATACACAAATTTCTATCATTTTATATACTTCTAAAAAGCCCTCAAATCCTTCAAAAAAATATGGATCAGGCACATCTTGACAATCATAAGCAAAGCAACCCAGTTTTTCTATATTTTTGGCACCCATTTCTTTTACATGTAACATGTTTTTTTCATCAAGTACCACAATCAAATCAAATATATTCACATCTTCTTTTGTAAATTGTCTTGCTCGAAGATAACTAATATCAATATCGTGCATCTGTGCTACCCTAAGAGAGCCTTCGCAAGGCGGTTCTCCAATATGCCAGTCTCCGGTACCCGCAGAATCAATTATAATATCTATGTCATGCTCTTTGGCTATTTTTTTAGCAATGCCTTCAGCCAAAGGAGAGCGACATATATTGCCGAGACAAACAAATATAAGAGATTTCATATATTTCCTATTCTTTGAGTATAATAAGTGTAGATATTATACTAAAAAACAGAGGAAACAATGGCACTGTATACGAGCGACGGTAAAAAATTGATAAATGTTGAGTTTGACGTAACACCTCAGGTTGGAGATATTGTCGATAGCATGAGGGTTCTGTCCGTGAACAAAAAAAATAATGACGAATATGCAGTGTTTTTGCTCGAGCCAAATACAAGAGTGACCTGCTATATCTTTGATGAAATATTTATAATCGGAAAAGAGAGTGGTTTTGAAAGCCTTAATGATGCTGTTATCGCCTGGAAAAATGATGAAATCTAAAAAATACTACTTTAATACCCATTTTTGTAAAAACATATTTAACTGATTTGCAAAAAGTTCGGCATCTTTTTGTCCAAAAGGTTTTGGTCCCTTAGTTACCTCTCCCATTTCTCTGATACTCTCCATTAGATTACGCATTGCTAGGTATTGTTTAATATTATCTTTACTGTAAAGCTCGCCCCTATGGTCTATTGCATGCGCATTTTTATCTATCACTCTGTCTGCCAGTGGAATATCAGCAGTAATGACTAAATCACCCTCTTGCAACATCTCTACAATTTTATTGTCAGCTTCATCAGCTCCAGCATCAACAATAATATAATGTATATTTTTTGATTTCCCGATATTTATCTTTTTATTTGCAAGCACATATGTTTTTATACCATACTTTTCAATCTGGCGCAGTATAATAGGTTTTAAAAGATTAGGAAAAGCATCACCATCTATATATATTTCTAACACGAATATGTTCTCTTTTGGAAGTTTATTGTTTGAAAGTATGGTGCGCAGAGGGGGATTTGAACCCCCACACCCGAAGGCACAACGACCTCAACGTTGCGTGTCTACCGTTCCACCACCTGCGCATATTAAGCGGTATAAAAGCGACTCAACTCTAAAAGAGTTAAGTCTGAGGTATATTTAGTAATCTTTAAAGATTAACCTAAATATGGGTTAGCGTAAAGTGCGATTAACGCAATTACTAGTGCATAAATAACTTGTGCTTCGATCATTGCAAGAGCGATGAACATTGTAGTCATAAGTTTAGCACCAAGACCTGGATTACGTGCAGTACCAGCAATAGTAGCAGCAGCAGTATGACCCATACCTATAGCTCCACCTAATGCAGCAAGACCAAGACCAAGACCAGCAGCGATCATTGAATATGCTTTAAGAGTTTGGTTTGCAACCTCACCGTCATTAGCGAATGCAGCAGCTGAAAGAGCCACTAAAAGAAAAAGAATTTTTTTCATATTTTGTTCCTTAAAATAATTACAATTCGTTCGGATAGCGTAACCTCATTTTACAATGAAGCAACCTAAACATAAATGCTCAGATTTCCCTACTAGAAATTGATAAGCGCATTATATAAAAGCTTTGCTAAATATTCTCTTATGCTAGGCCTAAAGAAATTTTATTTCCCTTAAACTCTAAAATTTCTACAGTTACTTTTTCACCTTCTTTCAAAACATCACTAACATTATCTACACGTCTGTCTTTTGATAATTTAGATATATGCAACAGTCCGTCTGTTCCGTCAGGAAGTTCTACAAATGCACCAAAGTCAACTATTTTTTTGACAGTACCTTCGTATTTCTCACCTACTTCATATTTTATTTTTTCTTTTTTGGGAGTATTGACTATTTTTTGAATGTGCTCTTTTGCACCCTGAACACCCTCTTTGTTTTTCCCTGTAATTTTTACTTTACCGTCTTTTTTATCTATATCTATAGCAACTTCAAATTTTTCAATCATTTCACGAATAGTTTTTCCGGCTTGACCTATAATTTCACCGATAAATCCCGGGTCAATATGAAAAAATTCAGTTGAAGGAAGTACACCGTCATTAAATTCTATTTTAGATTCGGCATCAAGCATAATATCTATGATATGCGCACGCCCTTCTTTTGCCTGATACAATGCTTCTTTTAAGATGTTAAGGCTGATACCTCCGAGTTTGATATCCATCTGCATTGCTGTAATACCCTCTTTTGAACCCGTAACTTTAAAATCCATATCACCATCATGGTCTTCAAGTCCCATAATATCAGAAAGAATTGCATAACGTTCTCCGTCACTCACCATTCCCATAGCAATTCCAGCAACCGTATCACTCGTCTCAATATCTGCTGCTTTGAGTGCCATATACCCGCCACATACCGTTGCCATTGAAGAAGAACCGTTTGATTCTAATATTTCAGAGACTAAACGAATCGTCTGCCCCTCAAGATGAATAATCGGTTCTAACGCACGCTTCGCCAAGTTACCATGTCCAAGTTCACGTCTTTTTGTTCCCATTACCGGAGATGCTTCTCCTACTGAAAATCCAGGAAAATTATAATGCACCATAAAGTTTTCATTCTGTGTGCCCTCATCGGTTAAACCCTCAAACATTTGTGCATCTTTTGTTCCACCCATTGTTAAAACAACAAGCGCCTGAGTCTGTCCACGTGTGAAAAGGCATGAAGAGTGTGCAGCTGGCAGAACATTCGTATCAATCGTAATTGGGCGAATTTCTGTCAATTTCCGTCCGTCGGCTCTCACTTTTTCATTGAGTATTTGTGCACGTACCTGCTCTTTTTTCACTGCTTCTATTGCAGCTTTTAATTCAAGTTCATCCCACTCCAAATTATTTGTTAAAATTCTTTTTCTCAGATTTCGCAAAGCAGTTGAGCGTTCAGATTTTGCCATTTGATTCATTGCATCTGCAATATCTTGCATGTGACGCTCTTTGACAAAGGCTACCATCTCTTCATTTAAGCTGTCTAATTTCAAATCCAATTCTTTAATATCTTTTTGATACGGACCAAAAGCAACCTCATACTCAACATTTGATGCAAAAAGAAGTTTTTCAGTTTTATCAAGGACTTCAATCAGTTCATCTTCAGGCATTGCATTAGATACATGAGTATCTATAACTATGGTACCAAGACTCGGATCCATCATAGGATCAAGCATAGGCTCATAGGTATCTTCAACTTCAACTTTTTCACTTCCGATTGAGCGCATTTCAATCATTAATAAATCATCTTTTGTTCCAGAAAGGTATAAATCTAATGTAGAATTTTTCAATTGTGAAAGTGTCGGATTTAAAACAAGTTCACCATCAACTTTTGCTGCACGTACCGCACAAACACTACTGTTTATATCAATATCTGAAGTAAAAAGTGCTGCGGAGGCCGCATTGAGTGCCAGCACTTGCATATCGGATTCTGCATCTGCAGAAAACACCATAATCGTGATTTGTGTCGGATGACCAAACCCTTTTGGAAACAAAGGGCGCAAACTTCTGTCAACTATACGAGATGTAAGTGTTTCAAAATCACTTGGTTTGGTCTCACGTTTAAAAAAACCACCCGGAATTTTTCCTGCTGCATACGTCTTTTCTATATACTGCACAGTCAAAGGTAAAAAATCATCTTTTACTATTTCAGTTTCATCAATGACTACTGTAGCCAATATAACCGTTTTACCTGATTTAAGCCAGACGGATCCGTTTGCCTGTTTAGCAACATCACCGAATGAGTACTCTTCAACTCTATTTTCTAATTCTAATTTTACATCATATGTCATCTATTATCCTTTAAATCTTTACTTAGTATCTCTTCTATTTTTTCATCATCCATAATTTCTAAATTCTTATAGTAGAGTGATGTTTCCACATAATCATCTATATCATAAAGAAAAAATATATCATCAACAAAAGTTTCTAACAACTCTAAAACATCACTCGGCAATACGGGTGCAGCAATATAAACCGCTTTTGGTTTTTGTGCTAAAATAGTTTTTAACGCCGTCATAAACTTACTGCCTGTCTCGCTTCCTTCATCTACAAGCAAAACTACTTCATTTTGCATATTTGGAAACGGCTTTCCTTTACGATATTTATATATATAACTAAGTATATCTTCTTCATGCTTTCTATGAGCTTCTCCATAAATATAATCATACTGTATTTCAAAGGAATCTATTAACTCTTCATTCAATACAATTTCTTCAGTTTCACTCACTCTGGCAACTTCACATTCGGCATTATTGGGTGCCAGAACAGCCTCTAAAAAAAGAATTTGCAAATTGTTTTTCAGCTTTCCTTTGATAAAGGATGCCAATTCCAAGCCGCCTTTTGAAACGGCAACAATATTCCATGCTTCTTCTTTAAGTTTTTGCATAGGAATCACATCTCGCAGTTTCTGTGCGGCATCTTCTCTATTTAACAAAATATGTTTATATTTTTGCATATCTTTGCATCCTATTTTTCATCATTAGGCAACTTATAAGAAAGAAATGAGCTACCGGTATTTGCTTTCATTAATGGTTTTAAAACTATAGTCAAATATATATATCTGTCATACATAGACGAATTGGCAGTTCCGGCTGTAGTTAGTACCGGTCTGTTATTTTCAACATATTGTATGCCAAAGTCCCAACATCGCTTTGTATATATAAATCCCAAAGTCATACTTTTTTTCTCTTTGGATTCTAAATCATAATTATAACTGGCGTTATAAGAGTAGTGTGCATTGTATGTATACTTTATACGAGATGTAAAATAATTCGTATAAGGAGTATATGTTGCTGTTTTTGGCAAAAAAGTATCTTTATATAGATGCGAAAGCGCAATATTGAATCCGTATTTATCAAAAGAAATTTGGTTATATATTTTTGAAAATTTATTCTTTTTATAATTATAAAACATATTATTATAATAAGTTAAAAAACTTGTTATTTTATAATCAAGCTCATTCTCCAAATCTCCGTATCGCTCTTTTGTATCTTCGTAATAAATATTTTGAGAAAGTCTGTGATACAAAATCTCTCGTGCCGATGCATCATATAAATATTGTTTAAAATCAATTTGCATATTATTTTGAATTGCAGCAATATTATAAAATTCACATCTCTGGGCATAATTTGGATCTGTTTTATTTGTAACATCTGAACAGTAATCTAAATTATCTTTATAAAAACCGTCTTTTTTACTCCACCCTTTTCTATTATACTGAATTTCCACACCCATAACATGACTAAAATTTTCATATGCTTTTGTAAGTTGTGTAGAGACGGCAATTGTATGGTAGTTCCTTGCATAAAAACCATCATGATATTCAAAATCGGCAATCGGATTCTGCTCATGCCCGCTAAATTGAGAGTGTTGCAGGTACATATTTGCTTTGTAAGAGAGGTTTATATACTCCTCAAATAATGACGTTTGCAAAGTGACAGGCAAATTTACATCTGTTTGTATTACTTTTTTGTTGATAGCTCTTTGAATATTATTACTTTGCACATCAAATGAGTACAAGAGATGATCTTTTAAAAATGTATCTACATAGTGATGATATTGGATTGTCGGTAATTTTTGCAAGGTATTGTCATTTGTTTGCAGTGTCAAATCTTCATAATATTTAAAATAGGTACCGATATAATTATCATTCGTATTATAAAAAAGATTCAC
>JAMORM010000085.1 GCA_027063585.1 Sulfurimonas sp.
CTTCAGTCCTGTTTCATTTAATATATAATTTTTGAAATCCTCATATTCTTCAAAATAGGGTGCATCTTGAATTGTTTTTGCCATAAGCACAGTTTGCTCTGTAAACTCTTGGGGAATATATCTTTTTGCAAAAATCGGTGCAACTTTTTCCTTGAGTTCTTTTGTCGTACCTGCTTCTTCCAGATAAATACGTGCAAGTTCGCCTATTTCTGCATCAGCAAAACCCACATAACGCGATAATTCTGTTGCATCAAGATTTTTTAAATGTTCTTTGTTGATATGTTTCAGTTTATCTAAATCAAAACGGACAGAGCTTTTTGAAACCTTATCCAAATCAAACCATTTTATTGCTTCTTTTATGGTGAAAACCTCTTTTTGAGGATTATTTCCTATTGATATTAAATAATTTGAAATGGCTTCGGGTAAATAACCTTCTTCAAGAAGCTGTTTGACACTTATAGTATTGTCATTTATTATAATAGGCAAATGTGCATATTCCATTTTTTTATTATATCCAAGCTGATTCCTTACATGCTCTTGTTTTGGAGTGTTATTTATATGGTCTTCACTACAAATAACAAGAGAAATATCACTCAGCATATCATCAACAGCAGAGGCAAAATTATATGTAGGCGTTTTATCTTGTTTCATGATAATAAAACTGTCAACGGCATCAGGGTCAAAACTGATTTCACCTTGAATATGATCGTGAATAACAACAGGCTTGTCAGGGCGTGCTATTCTAACAGTAAAAGGAGCAGTATTATCTATTACAAGTTCTGGAGGGAGGTTTCTACACGCATCATCGTAATGGTACTCTTTTTTAGCTTCTTTCGCTTCATCACGCTTTTTTTGCAGCCATGCATCGGAGCAAAAACAGGCAAAAGCTTTTTTTTCATGTAAAAGCTGCAGTGCCATAGCTGAATGAAAACGAAAATTTTGACTTTGATAAATAACCTGAGAGTACTCAATGCCAAAAAGTCCTAAAATATCGAGTATTTCCTGATCTTTACCTTCTATATTTCGCTCTTTGTCTGTCTCTTCTATACGGACAATTAAATCTTCATTTTTTTGTTTTGATACAATATAGTTTAAGAGGGCAACTCTTAGATCATCTATATGCATATCATCAGTAGGGCTGGATGCAAATCTTAGCATTAATATTCCTAGGTAAATTTTTTGTAATTTTAACAAAATTTTGATTAATTATAAGCTCTAATTTGATAAAATACAATCCTTATAATAAAGGTTTATTAATAATGAATAAGAAAAAAGATTTTTTACGTACGATAGTTGAAAATGATTTAAAATCAGGTAAATATAAAGAAATAGTTACAAGATTTCCACCGGAACCTAATGGTTTTCCACATATTGGACATGCCAAATCAATATCTATAAATTTTGGTATTGCACGTGATTATAACGGGCATTGTAATCTAAGAATGGATGATACTAACCCGACTAAAGAAGATACAAAATATGTACAAGCTCTTGAAGATGCAGTCAAATGGCTTGGGTTTGACTGGGGTGATAAGATCTATTTTACATCTGATTATTTTTCTCAGATATATGATTATGCTATTGAGCTTATCAAAATGGGCAAAGCCTATGTTGACAGCCTGACAGAAGAAGAAATACGCGAGTATCGAGGTACCGTTACACAACCAGGCAAGCGCAGTAAATATGCACAAAGAAGTGTCGAAGAGAATCTGGATCTTTTTGAGAGAATGAAAAACGGTGAATTTAAAGATGGTGAGCATGTATTGAGGGCAAAAATCGATATGAGTGCAGCCAATATGAAGATGAGGGATCCTCTCTTGTATCGTATTAGACACGCTCATCACTTCAGAGCAGGAGATGAATGGTCAATCTATCCAATGTATGATTTTGCACACTGTCTGTCTGATTATATAGAAGGAGTCACACACTCAATTTGTACATTAGAGTTTGAAAATAACCGTGATATTTACGACTGGGTACTCGATACTCTTGAGTTAAAACCACCTCGGCCTTATCAGTATGAATTTGCACGACTCAACATCAACTATACAGTTATGAGCAAAAGAAAACTTTTAGAACTGGTTGAGGGTAACTATGTAAATGGATGGGATGATCCTCGTCTTCCTACGATTGCAGGGTACAGAAGAAGAGGCTATACACCAGAGTCCATTTTAAATTTTTGTGATCAGATCGGTATAGCAAAAGCAAACTCTGTGGTTGATGTTGCACAACTTGAATTTTGTATAAGAGATGATTTAAATCCAAAAGTACCTCGTGTTATGTGTGTTCTTGATCCAATCAAAGTAACTATTGAAAATTATGAAGGCTCTGAAGATATCGATGCTCCATACTATCCTCATGATGTACCAAAAGAGGGTTCAAGAAAGATACCTTTTTCAAAAGAACTTTATATTGAAAGAGCAGACTTTGAGGAGAACCCTCCAAAAGATTACTTCCGTCTTACACCTGAACAAGCCGTAAGACTGAGACATGGTTATATTATTAGCTGTAAAGAGATAGTCAAAGATAATAATGGAAATATTACGGAAATAAAAGCCGAGTACTATCCTGAATCTAAAAGTGGAGCAGAAGATACAAGTGGCATAAAAGTAAAAAGTGCTATTCAGTGGGTAAGTGCTGTAGATGCCAAGAGAGTAGAAATACGATTGTATGACAGACTCTTTAAAAATGAAGCACCTGAGGGAATCGAAGATCTTAATCCAAACTCTTTACAAATTATTAAAAATGCATTTATTGAACCTGCTGTCATAATGGAAAAACCGGATGAGAGATTTCAGTTTGAGAGGCAAGGATATTTTTATGCCGACCCAATTGATTACAGCGATGAGAATCCTGTGTTTAATAAAATTGTCGGTCTAAAAGATTCTTGGACGAAAAAAACAAAAACAAAAACAAAACAAGCCGTATCTAAACCGCAAGCTAAAAAAGTGCAAATAGACGGTGAAGTTACACCTATGACTGATGAGCAAAAAATATTGTTTGAAAAATACACTAATGATTTTAAATTAAACAGTGAAGTATCAAATACTTTAGCTCGTGATAAATTTTTATCAAACTTTTTTGAAGATGCTCTGTGTGCTTTTAACTGCCCTGTAAGTATATCCAATATTGTCGTTAATGAAGTGGCTAGAGAACTCAAACAAGTACAAGCAGAGGAATTGAAATTCAGTGCAGAGCACATATCGCAACTTGCAAAAATGATTGATACTGATACTATCTCAGGTAAAATTGCAAAACAAGTGTTTGAAGAGATGACCAAAACAGGAGAAAATCCAACACAAATAGTTGAAACGAAAGGACTTCTGCAAATTAGTGACCCAGCTGAGATTTCACCTATTATTGATGAAGTAATTTCAAAAAATCCAGATAATGTTGCCAAATTTAAAGCAGGAAACACAAAACTATTGGGCTTCTTTGTGGGACAGGTGCTAAAAACTACAGGTGGCAAAGCAAACCCAAAAGTTGTAAATGAACTTGTAGCACAAAAACTAAAATAATTACCACTAAAGGCTAGTGTTCAACTAGTCTTTATTTAGACCTTATTGACATTTTAAATCTGAATTATATATATTTAAATGATTTTTTTATTGTAAGAAAGTGGTGACCCCGAGGAGAATTGAACTCCTGTAACATGGATGAAAACCATGGATCCTAACCGCTAGACGACGGGGCCACAAGCTCAACAGTTTTGTTGAGCCGAAATTATATAGATAATATCCTTAAAAAAAGATAAAATTTCTATAATTAAAATTATTCGTAAAAACTGCGAAGTGCTCTGATGATTACAGCATTTTTGGAAATACTTTCAGCTTTTGCATTGTCATTCACTGTTTCATATAGATCTAAAGGAAGAGAGATTGAAAATGTTTTTGTCTCTATTTTTTTCTTTTTTGCTACCATTGAGACAACACTACCTAAAAGTTCAATAATTTTTTTCGTATCGATTGGTTTTTGAATAAAACTGTTAACACCGACTTCAATTGATTCAGAAATTTTTTCCATATCATTACTTGCAGATATAACAATAATAATTTGATTAGGATTGATTTCACGGATTTTACGTGAAAGTTCAATTCCGTCCATTCCCGACATAATAATATCTACAAAAACTACATCCGGTTTCATCTGCTCGTAAACTTTTAATGCCGTATCCCCATCAAAACATGATTCAACTTTTGCAAAAAAGTTTTTAAAAGTAGAACTTAAAAGTTCGTTAGTTACTTTTTCATCTTCTACAACCATAGCTGTAAGTTTTTTCGTTTGTTCAGTTAATTGAATTAAATCTAAATTACTCATTATATATCCCTATATTTTAATATGTTATATTATACACTACAAATAGTTAATAACGCTAACATTTATAAACAATCTTATGAATTTGTTTTAAATTGTTCCAGCCACTCTACATCAGATTCACTATTTTTTTCTTTTTGTGTTAACAAAGAATCTATTATACTGATAAGTGTGTTTTCATCCATAAAATTTAGTAAATCCGGATTAATTGAAGTAGGGCGTAGTTCACCATAACTGTTTAAAAGATTTTGTATATCTTTAATGAGTTGTTCTTTTTTTTCCATTTTATTTTTGCTCCCAGGCTTCATCGAAGCTCATATGTTTATTTTGCATATTATTTACTAACTCAACTAAACCTGCTTTTTTCATTACTTGTTTTGCCTTTTTTGGCCAAGATTTTCTGTAATTAAATGAGTTTTTAACACCGCCTATTTTATCTATAAAGCTGCTATTTGCGTTCATACTAAATAATATGCTTTTATTGTTTTTAGCAACTAAATTTTCCAGCCATATTTTTGCATTCTTAAAGGCTTTTATATTTGATTTTTTAGATATCCATCTTGTGGCAAAGTCATTTAAACAGGCACTATGTGCCTGACATCTGAGTTTTTTATTATATTTTAATAATTCTAGGTTTTTAACACTTCCTGCGTATCCAACAGGTCTATAGTCTTTTTTTAAACTTTTATGACGTTTTTTATAATCTAAATCCGCTTTAACATGTTTTTTAATCTCATTTTTATCAAAGAGTATTTTTTGCTCGGATTGAGAGTAGGGTAAAGTTAATGCAGGAAGTTCGTGGTCGCTTTTAAATGCTCCTAAACTCATGATGTTACCTGTGATCTGACAAACATAGCCTCTGCCATATCCTGATTCCAATCCTGCAATAGCCAACAGTGATGCGGCAGGAAGATTATGTTCTTTTGCTATTTTTATCGCGATAGGAGTTATTTCTTTGTAAAATTTTTTGACATGAGGATATTTTCTATAACTGTAAACATTCGCATCTAATGAACTGATAGTAAGTAGTATGCTAAGCACGATATATCGTATATTGCCGGTATTATATATTTTGGTTAACATAATGTAAATTCTCTTGAAAAATCATCTACTCTCTTGAGAGTGGTTTTAGGCATAAGATAAGCCGAGTTTTGTGTGATAGCATTAATCTACTGCACACCTTGCGTTGTGCCTCTAGCGAAACAATAGCATTGTAAGACGCTAACCATTTGTTTCTTGCTGCCATGTTGGGTTTACAAGCTCCTTATATTACTATAAGGACTGGTGGTCTCTTACACCGCCTTTTCACCTTTACTACTTTTTTCTCGAAGTCATAAAGTAGCAGTCTATTCTCTGTTGCACTTTCCCTCGTATTACTACGGCCATTAGTTAAATGGAACATTGTCTTACAGCAGCTCGGACTTTCCTCTTGAAATTATTTCAAGTCACTATCTCTTATGCCTAATGAAATTATACTTAATTGTCATTTATTATGCCAACTTTACAATATTAACACTTGTTCACAATGGCTTGATTTAATATGAACAAGTGTTCTTATTATCTCAGCTCTTATTAACGTTTGTTCATATATAATTCTATACTTATTAACACTTGTTCACAAAAAGAAAAGGAGAGAAAATGCCCGAAAATAAGGAAGTTACAAGACGAACCGGTACAAAAGAGAAGATACTGAAGGTGTCAACAGCCCTCTTCTCTCAGTATGGATATAAAGGCACGAGTGTACGAAAAATAGCCTCAGAAGTAGGTATAAGAGAGAGTGCTATTTATAATCATTATAAAAATAAAGAGGAGATATTTTTAGAGGTAGCAAAAAATATTTTTTCCTCCCCCTTCTCTTTTAGTGATGAAGAAATCAAGGAGCTGGCATTAAGAGGAAAAGCTTTTTTACAAAAATATACGATGCAGTATAAGATGCTGACATTTGACAAGAGCAATGAAAATATGTTTAGACTACTCATGATAGAGCTTATGCAAAATAAAAGCCTTAGGGAGCAGTTTATGAGTGAATTTCACAATAAAAACATTCAATTACTCTCAGAAGGCTTTTTTATAATGATGCAAAACTCATTAATTCGTTCATCTGATCCGATG
>JAMORM010000086.1 GCA_027063585.1 Sulfurimonas sp.
GCACACCCTTTATATATCTTTTTTCATTATACACACCCTCCTGTGATAGAGCGGTTAAAAGAGCTTGGTGTTGATGTCGGTTATATAGAAAAAAGCGGTATAGAGGGTAAATGCGACGCAGATATATAGTAAAAGATTTGCTCCGTGAGATTACACAAACTTTAAATCCTTGTATACCAAGAGCTTCAAGAGAAGCACAACTTCTTGTAATGAAGTATCTTGAAGTAGATGAATTATGGCTGATTACTCATCAAAATAGTGAAATAGAAGCAACAGAGCAGTTGTTTGAATGGGTAAAAAGAAGGAAAAATAATGAACCGTTTGAGTATATAACAAATTCGGTCAGCTTTTATAGCGAAGAATTTTATATAGATGAGGGCGCTTTAATTCCCAGACCTGAAACAGAACTTCTTATAGACGAAGTTATAAAAAGTGTACCTGATAAAAATAGTGCTTTGACTTTTGCAGAGGTAGGAGTCGGCAGCGGCATCATCTCTATAATGCTTGCAAAATATTTTAAAAATTCTAAAATTATTGCAGTTGATATTTCCCCAAAAGCTTTACATGTAGCGCAGAAAAATATAGAAAAATTTGGACTGCAAGAACAAATTGAATTACGGCTTGGTTCACTGCTTGAACCTGTTAGTGAAAAAATTGACTATCTGGTTTCAAATCCTCCTTATATTGAAGAGGGTGTTGATTTAGAATCAAACCTCTCATATGAGCCTCAAAATGCCTTATTTGGCGGTACGGTCGGCGATGAAATTATTAAAGAACTCCTTGATGAAGTCTTAAAGCAAAAGATTAAGTTTTTTAGCTGTGAGATGGGTTATGACCAACAAGATAAAATACGGACACACATACAAGAAAAAGATTTTAAGTCCATAGAGTTTTACAAAGATTACAGCTCGTTTGACCGTGGATTTACATTAGAAGTATAGAAATTATAAAGGTTTTAGAAAATGAAAAGAAATATTTATTTGGATTTTGCGTACTTTATCGTTTTAGCAGCTACATTTGGGGCAGTTTTGGTTTTAGGTGCTATTGTTGCTCCTGTAGTTTTTCATACAGATGAAATCACGGTAAATTTGATTATAGACCATTATAATGCAGGTATTATTATGGGTGAAATTTTTCATAGGTTTTCATACTGGATCTATTTTGTAGCAGCTTTTGTAGCTGTATATGAGTCAATGGCATATAAAATGGGACAAAGAGATGCTATAAGTTTTGCAGCAGCAGTTACAGTTATTTTTTCTTCACTGATGTTTTCAGCCATATATGTTCCAAAAATACTTTCTATGCAGGCTTTGGGTGCAGAAGCAACGCAAAGTGATACTTTTGAAAATGTTCATATAGCAAGTGAAATTGACTTTAAATTACTAGCTATTGCTCTTTTAGTACTCTTTGTGAGAAGATTGATGATTTTAAGAGTGCCTTCTAAGTGATTTTAATACTAAATTAACACAATTTCGATAAGATTAAATTACTGAAATGTATCTTATTTATTAGGTGGTCTTATGTCGATTTTTAAACTTTTTATTCTTTCTTTTGTTGTTTGTAGTTCACTTTTTTCTTATCCAAATTATTCACAAGCGGTAAAAGAAAAAAAACTCTACCCGATGGGTGAAAAAATCTATAAAAAGAAGTGTTCTCAAATAGATGTGAACCGCTATAAAAGTTATGAACAACTACAACAAGCACTGCTTACAAAAAAGATTTGTCCATCACTGAATAAAAAATATGCAGAGGCTTTAAGTCTTTATTTGTGGGATGTGAAAAGAGCGTCCAAGAAACACAATCAATATAAAAAATTGACTGTTACTAAAGAAGACAAATGTCCTGTATGTGGCATGCTTTTGTATAAATACCCAAGATGGATTTCTCGTATAGAATATAATGATAAGAATGTGTCATTTGATGGCATAAAAGATATGATGAAGTACTATTTTGAGCATCCGAACAATATAAAAAATATGTTGGTCCAAGAGTATTACACGCAAAAAGTCATAGATGCCAAAAAAGCCTATTATGTCATGGGGAGCGATGTTTACGGACCGATGGGAAATGAGTTGATAGCTTTTAAGGATGAAGAGTCTGCAAAACGATTCTATCTTGACCATAAAGGCAAGAAAATACTTAGATTTGATGAAATAAAGCCTGAAGCAGTGTATAAATTAGATGAATAGGAAAAGCCGATTTTGTATCTTTACATGTAGTGCTTTATTGCTTTTTCTAGGAGTGGAGATATTTTATTTGCAATATAAACATACTCTTACGCAGACAGCGCTTATAGAGAAGAAAGAGTTTATAAAAATAACGACTATTTCTAATGTAAACTTGGCATTAAAAAACAATTATATAAAGACATTACCATGAAAAAAATCAATTTTTATCTTCTTGAATATGCAATTAATTATATTTTACGATACAAATCAAAAAATATATTTATATTCACAGTATTAACACTGCTCATCGCCGTATTAGCATCCTTTTTCTTTGTACAAAGCTCATTAAAGTATGAATTTGAATCAACACTTGATACTCAGCCACAGATTATTGTTACAAATCAAAAAGCGGGAAGAGAGACTACTGTCGATGAAAATGTCATAGAACCTTTGTTAAACATTAAAGGTGTCGGTGATGTAATTTCAAGAGTATGGGGATATTATGATTTTAAACATATGGATGCGAAATTTATCTTAGTTGGTATTGATGAATTTGAAAATCAGTATAATACGACATTGGCAAATATTGTAAAAAACAGTGAACTTAATGCTTCATCAATGTTGATTGGTGAGGGTGTGAAGAAGATCATGAATCAAAGTTATTACAGTAGGTATTTTAATTTCTTTACTCCTGATTTAGCACTTAAAAAAATATATATCGCAGGAACTTTCAAATCTGCAACTCAATTAGAGTCAAATGATATGATAGTCATGAGTAAAGATACCCTAAGAGAGATTTTCGGCTATAAAAATACAGAAGCTACAGATTTGGCAGTGAGAGTAGATAACCCGGCAGAAGTCGCTTCTGTGATGCTAAAAATTCAAAACTTGTTTCCGACATTTAAAGTTGTCGCCAGGAAGGATTTAAAAACAGCTCTAGAAAGTCAATTTAATTATAAAAGTTCCATATTTCTCATTTTATTTATCATAACGCTTTTTACGTTTTTTATAATTATTTATGATAAATCCAGTGGACTTAGTAGTGAAGAAAAAAAAGAGATAGGTATCTTGAAAGCAATAGGGTGGAGAATTGAAGATGTTCTCCAAGCAAGATTGTACGAAGGTTTAATAATCTCTTTTTTCTCTTATATTATCGGTATTACATTGGCTCTCTTTTTTGTTTATATATTCAATGCTCCAATAATAAAAAATATATTTATCGATTATAATGATATTACAAATAAATTTGCGCTTCCTTTTGTGTTAGATTATGAAATATTACTATTACTTTTTTTACTGAGTGTCCCTGTATATATGTTTGCAACGATAATTCCTTCATGGCGAGTTGCTACGCTTGATGCTGACGAGGTAATAAGATGATAAAACTGCAACATGTAAGTAAAATATATGGAAAAGATATTGTAGCACTTGATGATATCGACTTGTCCTTTAATGAGGGTGAGCTTGTAATACTAAAAGGTGTAAGTGGCAGTGGAAAAAGTACCATTCTTTCATTAATAGCCGGACTTTTGAAACCAACAAGCGGTGATGTTTTGGTAGATAATAAACATATATCAAAATTGCCGGATCATTTTTGCAGCCAATACAGAAGAGATAACATCGGTTTTATATTTCAAAAATATAATCTGATTCCGACATTAAGCGTAAAGGATAATATTTTATTGCCTTTAGTCCCGTTGAATTTAGATGAAGATGATCTCTATGCAAAGTTGGAAGCTGTGACACAGATGTTCTCAATTGAGCATAAAAAAGAGATAATAGTAAAAAATCTATCTGGTGGTGAACAGCAAAGAACTGCAATAGCCAGAGCAAATGTAAATAATCCAAAAATTATTTTGGCGGATGAGCCAACAGCAAATTTGGATGAAAAACTTTCCAAAGAATTTATACAGATACTTAAAGAGTTAAAATCTTTAAAGAAAACTATTATTGTCGCTACACATGATCCGCTCTTTTTTGATTTGGATTTTGTGGATAGAATTATAGAGATACATAATGGGAAACTAGATAGGAAAGTGGCATGCTCCTGACTCCTGAAGTATTGACTATAAATATACTCAATCTGCTCTTTCTTATTTTTGCCTCTATTGCATTTTACTATAGCGTAAAAATAGTTTTAAAATATGATTTTAATGCCACGACCACTCTTCAGTATAACTTGGAGAAACAGAGTTATCTTGTTGCTATTATAATTAAATTTATTTTTTATATTAAAGTTTTGTTATTTATATTTTTTATTTTTACGCTTGATAATATTTCAAATATTTTACCGGGTGCAATGTGTGGAGCCGGAGTAGTCAATGCAACTGAATATGGAAATTATCTGCTCATACTTAAAATAATAAACTTATATATTTTTGCCTATTGGCTTGTGCTTAACAGTGAAGATATGAAATCAGAAAAACAGATATATCTAAAACTTAAATTTAAAGTTTATATATTTGCATATTTTTTGCTTATGCTTGAAATAGGTTTAGAAAGTATGATGTTCTTTTCTATAGATACAAAGAGTGTTGTAGATTGTTGCGGATCTATTTTTTCGACAACTGATGGCACATATATGGCTCAATTATTAAATATTGATCCTGCTATTCTTTTGAGCAGTTTTTATGCTGTTTTTGCTTTTATAATAATTGCATATATACTTAAAAACAGATATTTATTCTCACTGATGAATCTGTTGTTTGCAATTGTGGCTTTAGTCTCTCTTATAGCTTTTTTTGGAACATATATTTATGAACTACCGACGCATCACTGTCCCTTTTGTCTGTTGCAAAAAGATTATAACTATGTAGGCTATTTTTTGTATATATTTTTATTTATCGGTACCTTCTACGGTATTGTTCTTGGTCTTATTTCTTTTAATAAAGAAGATGAAAATGTAAAATATAAAATTTCACTTCTTTTTACGACTTTATATATGTTCTTTGTAAGTTATTATCCACTTTCATATTATATAAAAAACGGTGTTTGGCTTTAACGAAATTCAGCCTAGGTTAAAACTTTAAGGCTATTAAGTTCAGTGGCATTTTCGGAACCCGTACTTCAGTGCGGGCTTTGTGTCTTTAAAGCTTAAGGCCTAGGTTAAAACCTAGGTTCCGAAAAATATACTAGATGTTATGTTGGTTGTGCCCAAATTTATTGTTCCACCACTCTTCTGGCGTGTATGTAGAGTTTTTTATACTCTCTTCATCTAGCGGGTATTCATAAGAGTTACAATAATCAAGTATTATTTTGTAGGCTTCATTGATTTGCATACTCATTTGTGTGGCCTGCTCATAATTATCTTTATGTTTATCAGGATGCCATTTTTTCATAAGATTTTTATATTTGTTTTTTATTTCTTTAAGGGAAGCTTTTTCACGAAGACCAAGGAGTGATTTGGCCTTCATTATTTTTTCAAAAGAGTGCAAAGGAGTTAGTCTTGTTGTTGTCTCATATATGCAGGAATGTCTAAATAATCACCGTCAAGCTCACCGCCTACTATAAGTCTCGGTCTTACTTTTGCACGAACCGGTGTCGGTGTTTCACTCACAAAATCTTCATTGTTGGTAAGTTCTTTTTCAAAACCTGTTGCAACGATTGTAATTTTGATATAGTTTTCTGGAATTGTTTCATCTGTAGATGTTCCCCAGATAACTTCTGCATCATCATGGGCACTCTCATGAACTACTTCCATAGCTTCTGCAAGTTCCATCATAGGAAAATCAGGGTGCATACTAAAGTGTACTAAAACACCCATGGCACCGTTAATGGACATATTGTCTAAGAGTGGAGATTCAATTGCCGCTTTAATTGCCTCATAAGCGGCATTCTCACCTTCGTGCTCACCAACACCCATCAGTGCCATACCTTTATGACTCATAACAGTCTGCAAATCGGCAAAATCTAGGTTGATATCATTGTCTCCGCTTGAGAGAATTACACCTGATGTTCCGCTCACAGCCTGTGCTAACACGCTGTCAACGATTTTAAAACTTTCTTTGAGTCCAAGTCTTCTGTCTATGATTGATAAAAGTTTATCATTAGGAATAACTACTATTGAATCACTCTCTTTTTTAAGCTCTTCTAAACCTGTTTCAGCAAGTTTAAGACGCTTTTTTCCTTCAAACATAAAAGGTTTTGTTACTATAGAAATTGTGAGTGCACCGACTTCTTTAGCAATTTGTGCAACAACGGGTGCTGCACCTGTTCCTGTTCCTCCGCCG
>JAMORM010000087.1 GCA_027063585.1 Sulfurimonas sp.
TATCTCTTTTATTTGTAAAAATTAAAAAATGTAGGATTACCATGACGAAAAGTCCAAAAGCAAAAATATGCGGTACTATTATTTTGAGTAAACCGTCAAATGTTTTTGCCGAACTGAAAGATGTTGCGTTACCAAGGTAGTAGTTTTGGATGCTTTCATAGGAAAATCCTATTTTTTCGGCAAAAATCAAAGCACCGCTGAGAAGCAATAAAACACTAAAGAGTAAAAAATAGCCGACGGAATATTTATAGGCTTTACTTGGCAAAATTGAGCTCCCATAAAGATTTTAGTGCCATATACAAGGCAATGATATGCCAGGCAAAAAAACAGACTAAATAGAGGTTGACAAACTCTGCAGCAAAGAAATAAGCTCCGAATAATGTAAGCGGTGTGAAAAGACCGAAAATCATTAAGAGATTCATAGTAAATATGGCTTTTGTCTTTGTATGCAGCAGTCTGATAAAAACAGCACTCAATGTTAAAAGCAGCATCATTAAAAAGAAAATCTGCATATGAACAAACTCTAAAAATACTGATTTGTTCATCGGGTCTAAAAATTCGTCAGCATTACCAAAAAGTGTTGTAGAAACCGTTTGTACTGTGAGTCCGAGTGTGTGATTTTTTACAAATACATCAAAAATAAGATAAAGGATTATAAAGAGCAAAAGCCCATTAAGCAGAGGCTTCATACTTTTGTCTTGTTTGACGTTTTTTATGAGTGTAAAGCGCACTTATTTCTCTTTTAAAAGTTCGTTGTAAAGAGCAAAGGCAATACGTGAACCGTCTGTTACGCTTCTTGCACTGAGTGTCGCTCCGGTTATGGTCGGAATATCACGTGAGAGTTTAAGCATTTTATTTGTTGGAATATTTTGAAATTGAGAAGTCCATGTTTTAGAAGGAATATATTCATGCGGTTCGTTAAAAGCAATAATCTCTATACCTTTGAGAATACCCTCTTTTGTTATAAGGTACATCACTACGGCATTTTTAGAACGTACTTTTTTATTAATCAAAATTCCATAGCCTAGAATCTTTGCATTTTCTTTTGCGATGTAAATACGATAGATCTTTGTCTGGAGTTTCACTTTTGCATCGGATTGTATTTTATGAAATTTTTCACCTGAGAGAAGAATGTTTTTTTTACTGATTGTCGATGTTTTGGAGTAATTTTCTTTCATTGCATCTATCGGGGAGAGTAAAACTTCCGCCGATAGAGATTTTGTAAGAGAGAAAATGAGTAAAGAAAGGAGAAGAATATGTTTCATTTTTGAATCTCACTTATAGTAATTTTTTTGTGATTATAGCAAAACTCTAGAAAATAAATCCAAGAGAGACGCTGAATGTATCAGAATCTATTTTTGTATTTGCCAAATCATTATTTGCCATTGCGTAATCCATTTTAAGAACAACCTGCTCGTGTGGAAAGAAATTTACACCGAGTGTTGTCGTATCAACAGAGTCAAAACCTGTTCCGTTAGCCAATGTTTCTTGCGGATTTATTGTCTCATATTGTATAAATACCGGTAATTTCTTTTCAATAGTTGTTAAACTTAGTAGATCAAAACTTGCATTGATATAACCACCGCTCATATCTTTAACCTGTGTTCCTGTTGTGCCGGAACGACTGGTCTGTGTATATGTGCCATATACTCTTGCTCCGTTATATGCATAGTTTAGGTGAGCATCGTACATTGTTATTTTACTGTCTGTATAAACAGAAATACCGATGAGTAAACCGTTTATACCGGTATAGTCAATGCGTCCGACACCTGCAAAACCTGGATTTGTAACTTTAAAAGAACCGCCGCGACCTTCTCGTAGCCATTTTGCACCTGCCGTATCATCAGGTTGTAATGCGCTCACACCCGCTACTTTATACTCAATATCATCCGTGATATTACCGTAAATCATTGCACCGCTTTCATTCCATGTAGTAGGAATAAGATATTTTGAAGTTTGCGGACGTTGTACGGTTGTAAAAAGTGTCGGTTCATGTCTTTGATTAATCAAGCCTACAGGCATTAAAAAATTACCGAGACGAATATTGAGGTTTTTGTTGAGTAGAAAATCAAGATACATAAATTCAACAACAACTTCATCACCACCACCGCTTGCAGTAACACCGCCGCCTTCATACTCTATTTCCGTATTTAAAATAATATTATCACTGAATTTATATCCTAAATATGTAATGAGCCTTTTTACTTCCGTTTTTGAAGAATCGGCACTACTGTTGTCTGAATCTGTATTTGCATAGTACATTTCACCATATCCACCAATACTTAAAGGTGATTTAGAGTAGTAAACCTTAGAAGCTGCCGCACCCAAACCACTGTGAGATTGTTTCGTATCTACAGTTGTATAGCTAAAACCTGTTTTTAAATCACTTGTTTCATCTATAAGCGATTGTGTTGTCTCTTTAAGCTGCTTTATCTCTTCTTTAAGCATTTGTATATCTGCTTTTTCATCCCCGAAAGAGGCACTACTGATTAATAACATACTCGCTAATGCTAGTGAGATTTTTGATCGATTCATTGTTTTTCCTTTTAATATGATTATGATATTTACTATCAAATCTTTTTGAATGCAGAAATTCTACAGGATTTTTTTTCCAATGTCAATGGTTATGATAATTATTATTAAAATATAGCTGAATTCTTTGATATAATAAAGAAAAAATTATATTGAGAGTCTATGAGAGAAATATTTTTAAGAGAAGAAGATGGCAGCAAGGTTTATATAGAAGTTGATTTAAATGCGTATGCATACAGTAATAAGTATGGATGGTTATTTAGTGTATTTGTAAAATTTGATGCCTTAGATGAAAGTGCCGAGGGTTTTGAAGAGTTTTTAGAGACAAAAGAGTCACTGATTATCACGTTAGAGCATGAAGATAGGGCAAAGTATGTTGGTTCAAGAGTCGTAGACGGCTGGAGTGAACTCTATTTTTATGCTGATGATTCAAAAGGTTTGGACTCTCTAGCAAAAAATATTTTAAAACCGGCGAATTATATATATGAAAGTAATGTGGTTCGTGATGCAAAATGGGATTTTCATTATCGTAATCTTGCTCCAAACGAATTAGAACTATGTCATATACAGAGTGAGAAAATAATCTTTTTACTTGAGGAAGAGGGTGATAATTTGGAAATTCCAAGAGTAGTAGAACATTATGTTTCCTTTACGACACCTACTCAGAAAAACAAGTTTATCAATTCCTTAAATCTTGAGGGCTTTGACTTTAAAGATGAAATCAGCAGTGATGAATTTGAACACGGTGTAGCTCTTGTCAAAACTCATGCGGTTACATCAGAAGAAGTCAAAAAAGTCGTCAACGAACTTTTTGAGGCAATAAAAAAAGAGCAGGGTTATTATGAAGGCTGGAGTACACTTTTAGTAGAAGATGAGAATGCCTAAATAATGCAAAAACAGGAAAAAATGTTTGCTATAGCAGGCGTAATAAACTACATTATCGTAGTATTTATGAATGCTTTTACTGATTTGGGGCATAAAATAATCATACAAAACACTATATTCAAGGTTTATGACGGTAGTACGCAAATTATATTGACGGCAATTGTCAATGCCTTGGTATTACTTCCTTTTATTCTTGTTTTTTCTCCGTCTGGCTTTTTAGCCGACAGATTCCCTAAAAACAAGATTATGGAATATTCTGCTGCTTTTGCCGTCGTTATTACTCTAGGCATTACCTATGCTTACTATCACGGCTATTTTATTTTTGCATTTATATTGACTTTTTTACTCGCTATGCAAAGTGCTATTTACGGACCGGCAAAGTACGGTTATATAAAAGAGTTGGTAGGTGTGAAATTTCTTAGTAGTGCCAACAGTGCTGTTCAGGCTACGACAACAGTTGCGATTTTAGGCGGTATTATTTTTTATACCGTGTTATTTGAAGGAATGTATAATAACTCTTTAACGACAGAATCCCAAATTTTACAAGCTATTGCTCCTTTGGGTTGGCTTTTGGTGATTGGCTCGGTTTTAGAGTGGTTTTTGGCTTCAAAGTTGCCAAATAAAATGATAGAAGCAAGCAAACGAGATTTTAAATTGAAAAAATATATGGGTGGTGTTTATCTGTTTAGAAATTTGAAAACAGTGACAAGAAACAGAGAGATTTTTGATGCTATACTTTCATTAAGCCTTTTTTGGTCAATCTCTCAGGTAGTTTTAGCAGTATTTGGCGAGTATGCAAAAGATGAGTTACATGTAACCAATACTATTGTAGTTCAAGGCGTCATGGCACTTGCGGGCATAGGAATTGTTACGGGTTCAATTATTGTTGCCAAACTTTCAAGGTTTTATATCAATGTCGGTCTAGCTGGAATCGGTGCAACGATTATAACCATTATAGTTTTTCTTGTTCCGTTTTTACATTCAATAACACTTATAGCAGTTCTTTTTACACTGTTCGGTATTTTTGCGGCATTTATCTTAGTTCCTTTAAATGCGAGAATTCAATATTTGGCTTCGCGTGTGCATCTGGGTATTATTTTAGCGGCAAACAATTTTATACAAAATATATTTATGTTTTCTTTTCTTACCATCACAACACTCTTTGCATATTTCGGAATGAATGCCGAACTGCTTTTTTATTTTATGGGTGTTGTTGGTATTTATTTGGTACGTAATTTGTATAAAAGGTATGCCGTTGATATGTTTTGGTCTTTGATGGGTCTGTTCTCAACACTAAGACATAAATACATATATATCGGCTTGGAAAATATACCGCAGGACAAAGCTGTTTTGTTGCTTGGTAATCATGTAAGCTGGCTTGATTGGATTTTATTGCAGCTTCCTTTGCAAAGACGCATTAATTTTATGATGGATAAAGATATTTATAATTGGAAGTTTTTTCATCCTATATTTAAAAAAGGAGAGGCAATTCCTCTCTCGCCAAAAGCATTTAAAGATGCTATTAAAGAAGCACATCAAAGATTAAAAAACGGCAGTATCGTAGCACTGTTTCCTGAGGGTGAAATCACACAAGACGGGGAGATACATAAGTTTCACAGAGGTTTTGAGCTTATTGACAAAGATTATGACGGCGTGATAGTACCGTTTTATATAGATAAAGGAATATTTGGAAGTATTTTTGCAAAATATAAACCAAAAAATTCTAAAAGAAATCTTTTTAAGCGCAGAGTTGTTAAAATCTACTTTGGCAAACCGTTGCCTATAGATACAAATGCGCAGCAATTACACGATATAATTTTACAAATGAGAGAAAAATATGAAACTAAATAAACCAAAGCACAGCCTTTATAGAAATGGAATGTATGCAGTGGAAGGCTTTATAGACATCGTTAAAAATGAGACATCTTTTAAATGGCAATTATTGATGCTGTTTGTATTGGGAATTGTTGCATGGGTTTTACCTATTGCTTTTTCTTATTCTGTTATACTTTTTATGTCACTTTTTATTCCTGTTTTGGCAGAAGTTGCTAACAGTTCTATTGAAAGGGTTGTCGATTTGGTCACAAGTGATTATCATATTTTGGCAAAACAGGCGAAAGATGCCGGTGCTACATTGGTTTTATTAAGTTTGCTAGTTACATTGTTGATATGGATTTTTACTTTAATTATAGCTTTTGGGGAGAATATATAAATGAATACGACTTTAATCATAGGTGCAGGCGGAGTGAGTCGCGTAGTTGTGCATAAATGTGCGCAAAATGTAGATGTCTTTGGAAAGATTGTGCTTGCAAGCAGAACAAAATCAAAATGTGATAAAATCAAATCAGAATTACCTGAGGCAGTTATAGAAACGTATGCTCTTGATGCGGATAATACAAAAGAAATAGTAAACTTGATTAATGAGGTTAAAGCAGATATTGTCATCAATGTGGCACTCCCGTATCAGGATTTGACGATTATGGATGCCTGTATAGCGACAAAAACAGATTATTTGGACACTGCAAATTATGAACATCCCGATGAGGCAAAATTTGAGTATAAACTCCAATGGGAAAAAGATGAAGCCTTTAAGAAAGCCGGTATTATGGGCTTGCTCGGAAGCGGTTTTGATCCGGGTGTGACAAATGTATTTTGTGCGTATGCGCAAAAACATTACTTTGACGAGATACATACGATAGATATCCTTGACTGCAATGCAGGTGATCACGGCTACCCTTTTGCGACAAATTTTAACCCTGAAATAAATCTTCGTGAAGTTTCCGCAAACGGACGTTACTGGGAAAAGGGCAAATGGATAGAGACAAAACCTATGGAGATAAAAATGGTGTGGGATTATCCTGAAGTAGGTCCTAAAGACTCTTATTTACTTTACCATGAAGAGATGGAATCGCTTGTTAAACATATAAAAGGTTTACAACGTATTCGATTTTTTATGACCTTTGGTGAAAGTTATCT
>JAMORM010000088.1 GCA_027063585.1 Sulfurimonas sp.
AAAATAGAATTTGATTTTTTGCGTAAACTTGTTAATGATAACTTGATTCCTAATGATGTTACGATTCAGGTATTGGTTCAAGCAAGAGAACATCTTATCGCCAAAACGTTTGAAGCCTTAGAAGGCGTAAAAAAAGCGACTGTGCATCTTTATAATTCAACCTCGGTTGCCCAAAGAAAAATAGTTTTTGGTAAATCTCAAGATGAAATCATAAAACTTGCACTAGAGGGTGTTGATTTAGTTAAAAGATATGAAGCAAATCATAATGGAGAGATATTTTTAGAATACTCTCCTGAGAGTTTTACCGGAACAGAGTTGGATTTTGCAGCACGAATTTCTAATGCGGTAACGGCTCGCTGGGGCATCAATGAAAACAGAAAAGTCATCATAAATCTCCCGGCAACAGTGGAGATGGCAACACCGAATATTTATGCAGACCAGATAGAGTGGATGAGTAGACATTTGGACAATCGTGAAAATGTCATCATATCAACACACACGCATAATGACAGAGGTACTTCCATAGCCGCAACCGAATTAGCACTTTTAGCAGGTGCTGACAGAGTAGAGGGAACACTTTTAAGCAACGGTGAAAGGACGGGCAATGTAGATATCATCACGCTTGCTTTAAATATGACTTCGCAAGGTATTGATACAGGACTTGATTTTTCAAACATCAATGAAGTCGTAAAAGTGGTTGAGACATGTACTGAACTTCCAACGCATCCTAGACATCCATATGTCGGAGAACTTGTTTACACTGCATTTTCCGGTTCTCATCAAGATGCCATTAACAAAGGGCTAGCGTATCAGCAGGCTAAAGAGGATCCTTTTTGGGAAGTTCCCTATTTACCGATAGATCCGGCAGATGTCGGACGTACCTATGAGAGTATTATTCGTATCAATTCACAATCGGGAAAAGGCGGTGTGGCTTATATACTTGAACATAACTACGGGTATCATTTACCAAAAGCAATGCATCCTGAAATCGGACGTGCCGTGCAGGCTTTAAGTGATGAAAAAGGTCGGGAGCTAGAACCTGATGAAATTTTAGAAGTATTTAAAAATACCTATTTTAATATTGAAGAGCATATCTCTTTTGTAGATTTTACACTCTCTTCAGATAATGGAACATCTACATGTACTTTAACATACAAATATGATGGAAGCGTTATTACATCGCAGGGACAGGGAAACGGTCCTATTGATGCCTGTAAAAATGCACTAATGAAAGAGTACATAAATGACTTTAGTATCAAATCATATTCTGAGCACTCATGTGGTGACAAAAGCACGGCAAAAGCAGTTGCTTACATTGAGATCCAAAGCAAAGAAGTACTTTCTTGTTTTGGTGTCGGTGCAGATAACGATATCACGATAGCTTCAATCAAAGCTATGTTTTGTGCTTTAAATCGGGCGTTTTAAAAAAGAAGTTCGGCCTCGGGGTCGACTTCCTGTTCTCTTCTTGGTGGTTTTGAAATATCGCTGAAATACTCTTTTTTACCATTGATATCTACTTTAATAATCCCCTCGGGCACATCAAATTTTCTTTTTATCTGCGGGTAAAGTTTTAATACATTTCTAAAATAATATGCAAATGCAGGACCTGATACACGTCCTCCCGTCTCTTTATGATACATCGGTGTATTATCATCATTACCAAACCACACAACTGTCTCTACAGTAGGAGAATACCCGGCAAACCAGGCATCTATATTATTGTTTGTCGTTCCTGTTTTTCCTGCAAGTTCTATGCCTCTGACCCTTGCTCTTCGTCCTGTTCCTCTTTGTACTACATCGCGCAGTATTGTAGTCATTATAAAAGCCTGCGTAGGTGCGGTTATATAATAAGAAATATCCTGCTTTTCATAAATTGTACTGCCACCTTGATCTATACTGGCTATTAAGTGAGGCTTGACCTGAATCCCGTAGTTTGAAAATGACGTATAATATTGTGCAAGTTCAAGCGGAGACATAGACATGGTACCAAGCGCAATAGACAAATCATTGGGAAGATGTTTAATATGAAATTTTTTTAATTCTTTAAGCAGTTGAGAAAGCCCTATATCATTCACAAGATTAATAGTTGCAAGATTACGTGAGTGAATTAACGCTTCTCGTAAGGTAATGAGTCCTTTATAATTTTTTTCATAATTTCTAGGCTGCCACTTCATCTCTTTGCCATTTTTTTCATACTCATAGGTTTGCGCAATATCTACAAGTTTTGTAGCACCGGAATAGCCTAAATCAATCGCCACCTGGTATATAAAAGGTTTAAAAGCAGAACCTGGCTGACGCCTGCCCTGTGTTGCACGATTGTAAGAACTTTTTTTATAATCTACACTCCCAACAAGCGCAAGAATATCTCCACTTTTAGAATCTATTGATACTAAAGCACCGTTTAACTGAGAAACATTAACATCTTGAACTTTAAATTCTTCATCTGCATTTGCCAGTGCTTTTTGTAAATCTTTTTCATCTTTTTCTTTGTATTTATCAATTCTTTTCAGTGCAGAAGTATATGCATATTTTAATGATTGACGGGCGACATCTTGCAGTTTTAAATCAATAGTAGTATATATTTCATATCCGCCTGTTTTTAAATCATCCAGACCCATTTCTCTAAATCTTCTGGCAACTTCATCAACAATAAAAGGTGCTTTATTTTGCGTAAGCGTGTCATCATAAACAACTGGTGTTTCTGCCAAAGCTTTTTCAAAAGTTGCATCATCAATCCAACCTAATGTATGCATTCTTGTAATAACGCGGTTAGCTCTACCCATAGAAATGTCGTAGTTTTTTGTAGGGGCATAGGTACTTGGTGCTTTTGGCAGACCTACAAGTATTGCCATCTCTTTAAGTGTCAAGTCAGAGAGTTTTTTATGAAAATAACCGTCTGCTGCTGTTTTTACACCATAATACCCGTGTCCAAAATAAATTTCATTTAAATAGCGTTCCAAGATCTGTTCTTTTGTCAGTGCATTTTCAAGTTTATATGAATATATCAGCTCTTTGATCTTTCGTGAAAGTTTTTTCTCTCTTGTCAAAAGCTTATTCTTTACCAGCTGCTGTGTTATCGTACTCGCACCTTCAACCATTTTTCTTGCTTTGATATCTTTTATAATTGCACGAAATATTGCATCAAAATTAACCCCTGAATGTTCAAAAAAAGTTGTATCTTCAATGGCAACCAGTGCTTCAATAATTCTAGGAGGAATTTCATCAAATGAAGCATAATAACGGTGTTGTTTATCAAAGATATTCGCTATTTTTTCTCCGTTTTTATCATAAATTCTACTTGTTTGTTTTGGCTTATAATCTACTAAGGATGAAATATCATAATCATAATTCACCAAATAATAGCCAAGGACTATAAAAGGCGATAAAAATCCTAAAATCAGCAATATTATAAATGTTCTTTTTAATATCTTTTTCATATTCTAAATTTCCTGTTGGCAAAATTTGCCTCTATCAATATTTTTGTATATTCTTGTTTTGGGTTTTGCATCACTTCATGCATTTTTCCGCTTTCAATAATTTTTCCATTTTTGATAATTGCTACATCCTCACATAATTCTCTTGCAGAAGTAATGTCATGTGTCACAAAAAGCATTTTAAACTGCTCTTTTTTTTGAAGTTTTTTCAATAATTGTAAAATCATCTCTTTTGTATCCGGATCAAGTGCCGTTGTCGGCTCATCAAGCAAGAGTAATTTCGGTTTTGATTCTAACGCAATTGCGATGACAACACGCTGAAGTTGCCCACCTGAGAGTTCAGGTACAAACCGATCAAGTAAACCATAACTCAGACCCACTTCATCAAAAAGTTCCTGCACTCTTTTTATGTCACTGAAAAACTGTTTTTTTATTTTTGTAAGCGGTGAGAGCGCTGTAAAAGGATTTTGCGGAACAAAAGAGACTGTTTTTCCCCCAATCAATTCAAAGTCAAAATTATCTTCAAACTGAAGATTCATCTCTTTTGGAAGCATTCCCAAGAGCGCTTTAATCGTTAGACTTTTCCCACTCCCGCTTTGTCCTATGAGTGCCAATGACGATGAAATATCAAATGCGATATCCACTAAAGCCTCATTATTGTAAATAATTTTTAATTTTGAGACATTCATCATATCATACCTGTCAATTGTCTGCATACATCTCGTAGAGATTCGCTGCTTTCTCCCAGTCTGGCTATTAAACGAATGATAGCCGATGAGACAGTGGGCTGTCGTATTGCTCCTACACTATAGTTACATGTAAGCAGCTTGTTTTTTATTTCTATAACTTTTTTATTATCATTAATACCAATAGGAACAATCAAGCCCTTTACATGTAAGCCCAACTCTTCTGAAACTATTGTTTGGCGAAGTACTATTTCTTGTTTTAAGACTTCGCTGTTTAGTAAAATATATTTAAGTGCATTATGTGCCAAAAGTGTGTCATATAAAGAGAGTGAAGTCGCATAAATAATTGGTTTTGCCCGATTAAGCAGGTACTCTGATATATGCTGGGAAGAGAGAATAAAAGCACCGAAACTTCCATACGCTTTGCCGAGTGTACCCATTTTTATGTAATTTTCTTTGATTTCAATATCATAATAGTCAAAAACACCCATCAACTGCTGACCCACTACACCGCTGCTATGAGCTTCATCTACAATCAAAAGAGCCTCTGCCTCATCACAAATGCCAAACACTTCTTTGTCGCACAAATCACCGTCCATAGAGTAAATCCCCTCAACCGCAACAATTTTTCGTTTGGCCTTTGAATTTTGCAGCAATCTTTTTAACGCCTGCATATCATTATGCTTAAAAAATACTACATCAATATTATGAAGCTGTGAAGCAAGCACACCTGAAGCATGATACAGTTCATCCATAAAAAGCATATCGTCTCGGCGCACTAGCGATTCTATCAAAGCAATATTCGCATTAAATCCGCTGCCAAGAACTATACCCGCTTCAAAATTATTGGCTTTGCACAAAGCATCTTCAAAATCTTTATGTATTTGATGGTAACCGTTTACAAGCATAGAGGCTTTGGAACTATTCAAAGGATACTCGGCTAATTCTTTACATGTAAGCGCATGAAGTTCTTTATGATGCGAAAGTCCAAGGTAATCATTTGAAGCAAAATCGTGTAGAGTATTATCTACAATTTCACGTGTTCTGTATCGACCTGATTTTTTCAAAGCCTGTAGCTCTTTCTCATAAAATCTCATTCCACCTCTACCCTATTGCGTCCATTCTTTTTTGCTCTGTAAAGGGCGTTGTCAACTCTTTTAAAGAGATAATCCTCACTCTCGCCCCTGATATATTCTGTTACTCCAAAACTCATAGTTATTGGAACAATTTTTTTACTTGTCTCAATACTTTTTCTTAATTTTTCGGCAATCTTTACTGCCTGTTCTTTATTTGTATGTGGTAAAATTATTATAAACTCTTCGCCGCCTATACGACAAAAGGTATCACTTTTACGCAAACTCTCCTGAATTATTTTCGTATAATGCTTCAACACTTCATCTCCGACATCATGCCCATGGGTATCATTTATCTTTTTAAAAAAATCAATGTCTGTCATAATCACACTCAAAGAAAGCCCATAGCGTTTGGCCTCATACATCTCTTTTTGTATCTTTTCATAATAATATCTTCTGTTATATATACCTGTCAGCGGATCAGTAATAACCGATTGTTGCAGTTCATTTTTGAAAATCTCCTCCTGTGTAATATCTGAAAAAACAACACTGTAATGTTCCCGCTCTGCATCTATAAGAGAAGCAGAAACTAAAAAATAATAAATTTTTCCCTCTATATTCATTTTTACTTTATGTGAGACATCAGGGCTTCTTAAAACAGAGTCAAGCCATTTATACATGGTACCCTCTTTGCTCAAATACCCTTCTTCCTCGACAAAAAAATTACATATACAACTGTTTTCTTTTCGAAATTCCTCAAGTGTTTTATACTGCTTAAAATATTTAAAAAAAGTTTGATTTGCTTCCAAAATTTTCTTTTTGTCATTGATAATCATAATGTTTTTTGAGGTATCAATAATATTTTTATAATATTTTTGCTGTTTTTTCACAAATATATAGAGAATAATACTAACAAAAGCACCGAGTAAAGAGAAAAAAAACAGTCCCAGAACAATCCACTTAAATGTAAAATGCTCCAGCTCTTTGTTTGAAAGGGTCTCCATTTTTTGAAAAATAAAATAATACCCAATAATTTTTTTCCTACTGTCTTTCAAAGCACAGGGAACAATCAAATAGTTTCCTGCAACACTGTATGGTTTTTTGACAATATTTTCTATACCATATTTTTCAAGTAATTCTCGAAACTGTTGTTTGGCATT
>JAMORM010000089.1 GCA_027063585.1 Sulfurimonas sp.
TCCATGTGAAGCATTCCAAGAAAACCTACACGAAAGCCAAAACCAAGTGCTACTGACGTTTCAGGTTCATAAGACAGAGAAGAATCATTGAGCTTGAGTTTATCTAGCGCATCACGAAGGTCTTCAAACTTGTCTGTGTCGATTGGGAAGATTCCGGCAAATACAAATGGTTTAGCAGGCTCATAAGTTCCAACTGGTTCAGTAGCAGGATTTTTTGCATCGGTAATAGTATCTCCGACATTTATAACTGCTACCTCTTTAAGACCGAGAACAACAATCCCAATCTCACCACACTTAATAGCTTTAGTTTTTATTTTTTTCATAGGATGTGGATACATTAAATCTAAAACGTGATGTTCTTCGCCGTTACTCATAAGTTTGATATTTTGACCCTTAGTAATCTCTCCATCAAAAACACGAACAAGGGCTAAGGCACCAAGATAGGAATCAAACCATGAGTCATAAATAATCGCTTTAGTGGTAGCTTTAGGATTTCCAGTGGGTGCTGGAATTCTATCTACTATAGCATCTATAAGCGCTCTTATTCCAACACCTGTTTTTGCTGAAACAAGACAAGCATCGGTTGCATCGATTCCAATAGCTTCTTCTATCTCTTCAGCCACACGCTCCGGTTCGGCAGCAGGTAAGTCTATCTTGTTTATAACTGGAATAAGTTCCAAATCATTATCAAGGGCAAGATACACATTTGCAATAGTTTGCGCTTCAACGCCCTGTGCAGCATCAACAATAAGAAGTGCTCCATCAGAAGATGCCAAAGATTTACTTACTTCATAGGAAAAATCAACATGACCGGGTGTGTCTATAAGATTAAGTATATAGTGCTCACCATTTCTAACATAGTCAAGACGAACAGATTGCGCTTTGATGGTTATACCACGTTCTTGTTCTATATCCATGGTATCCATCATCTGTGTACCCATTTCCCGTTCAGTCACAGAACCGCACTCTTGTATAATTCTGTCAGCCAAGGTACTTTTCCCATGGTCTATATGGGCAATGATAGAGAAGTTTCTAATATTTTTCAATGATATTCCTATGTAAAAAGACTGTTTACGCTCTCGTTGTGATACACTCTGCGAATTACTTCAGCAAAAAGTGGAGCAACGGTTAATATTTTAATCTTTGAGTGTGGTTGTGATTCTAGTGTATTTGTGATAATAAGTTCATCAAGTTCACCATTTTCAAGATTTTGATATGCTTTACCACTGAGTACGCCGTGTGTCGCACATGCCATAACCGAAGTTGCCCCTTTGTTTTTAAGTGCAGTCGCAGCTTTTACCATTGTTCCTGCAGTATCGACCATGTCATCTATCATAATGACATCTTTGCCTTCAACATCACCGATGATATTCATTACTTCGCTCTCATTTGCTTTTTCACGGCGTTTGTCAACTATAACCATTTCAAGCCCCATACGTTTTGCAAAGTAACGGGCACGAGCAACTCCGCCGATATCAGGAGAAGCAATAACAGGATTTTTAAGATTTTTACTTTTGATATACTGCTCAAATGTGATAGAACCATAAAGATTGTCAACTGGAATATCAAAAAACCCTTGAATTTGTCCAGCATGAAGGTCTATTGTGACAACTCTGTCAATTCCCGCAGTCTCATATAAATTTGCTACAAGTTTTGCAGTAATTGGTACACGAGGAGCAGCTTTTCTATCTTGTCTAGCATAACCATAGTATGGCACAACAGCAGTGATACTTGAAGCTGATGAGCGTTTTAATGCATCTGTCATAATAAGCAGTTCCATCAAATTATCATTTGAAGGTGCTCCTGTTGATTGAACGATAAATACATCACGACCACGAACAGATTCAGCAATTTGAACTGAAATTTCACCATCACTAAACTTTTTAACATCAGCTTTTGCTAATGGAACATCTAAAATACTACAAATTTCTTTTGCAAAATCAACACTCGCAGAACCGGCAAAAATCTTATAACCACGCATTGGTATTCCTTCTTGGAAAAATTAATGCTGTATTATACAGAAATTGTTCTGAGTATATGTTAAAGTTGTTGACACTTTTGGCAAAGTCCGGATAAAACTAAAGCTGCTTTGTCAATTTTGAAATGAGAAGCTTGTGAAGCAAGTTGGACGGTTTGTGACAAGTCCAGCATAATGTCTTGAATTTCACCACATTGTCTGCAGACTACATGTGAATGTGTCTCTTTTGTAAGCTCATATACTGATTTTTCATTTGGGATTTTCACTTCTTGTATAAAAGCATTCTCTATCATCAGATTAATGTTTTTGTAAATAGTAGCAAGTGAAATTGAATTAAACTTTTTTAACATGACTTCATACAGTTTTTCTATTGTCATGTGCCCATTACAACCAAGTGCATTTGCAATTTCTAATCTTTGAGGCGTTGCCTTTAAATGGTGCTGTCGTAATATGTCTGTATAATTATTCATAATGAAATTATACACTATAAATATTTAAAAATAGTTTTCTAAAGTAGTTTTTGCAATCGGATTAAGCTTGAGAGGAGAATTGCGCTTTTATCTACATTTGAACTTTTCATCTGAAGTTCGCTATTTAAGAGTAACTCGTGAAGTTTTGAATACGTTTGTGGTTTGATTTTAATCGCCGCAGATGCTTTTTGTTCCACAATAAATGATGGAGCTCTATAGCCTAAAATTTCTAAAGCATTAGGTGCACCGTTTATGCGAATGTAAATGTTAAACATATATAGTTGTGTCAAATAGGTTGTGATTGCACTGATGATTCTTATTTCATCTTCGCCATGTTCCAGTATATTTAGTAAATCAGGACGAAAATCTTTTTTCTCAAGCAGTTTTTTTATAAAATCATCAAGATTAATACTTGCAAGCCCATAAACCAAAGTGTCGACATCTTTTGTTGTAATTGCTCTATCATAGACTCGGAATTTGTCTATTTCATTTGATGCAAGCGCAACATCTCCGTTATGAATTTTAAGCAGATGAGAAATTGTAAACTTATCAATATTGACATTTTTTTCCTGCGCAAGTTGAAAAACAATATTTTGTGCTTCATACTCTTTGGGATGAAAAAATCTCACACTCATGGCATTTGTCTTGGCAAAAGCTTTTTTATTATTGTATGTTTTATGATCTGAACCGTAGTAGGCATATACAAAAATATTGTCTGGATTTTTATCGCATAACGCTAAAAGCGTGTCAAGCTCTTTTTTGGGAACTTTTTTTTCACTTTTAATGATGAGAATATTCCTATCCCCAAAAAGTGAACCTTGGGAAAGATGATCCTTTGCAGAGTTAAAATTATACTCGTCGTGGTAATAGTTGAGTATATTTGCGTCTTCTATATTTGTCAACATTTTTGTGTACATGTCTATTAAAAAAGTGCTTTCACCGAAGAAAATAAAACTGTTTGAAATACTTTTATTCTGTATATGCTTATCAAATTCGTTTTTATACATTATTTGTCTATTTTCCCAACTACAGAGGCATATATTCTGGCTCTTGCTATATTAACTTTGTCAAGTCTTATAATGACATCCTCAAAGAGCGCAACATCCGCTCCGGCTGTAAAATGCAGTCTTGCACCAATGATTTCATCATGTAGCTGGGCACGAAGTTCCGGGTCAGTGGAGGTAATTCTTGCTTTAAACTCTTTATGCAGATTCTCTTGTGCCCATCTTGCATATTTTCGTGCTTTATATTCAGACTCTATAATCATAGCTTCACGCTCTTTTTCACTGATAGCCATACTCAGAGATTCTATATTTCTTAAAACATAAGATTGCTCTTGTGTATCACCTCTGTTGATCGCTTTTAGAAGTCTGTGAACGATTAAATCACTGTATCTTCTAATAGGGGAGGTGAAATGTGTATACTCTTTAAAACCGAGACCGAAGTGCCCGACATTTATAGGGGAGTAGCGTGCCTGCATCTGTGACTGAATAATGAGCGTATCTACTTCAGGCTCTATGCCCATCTCTTTTGCCTGCTTTTGTATTAAGTCAATCGTCTCTTTTATAGTGTTCTTAATCTCTACATGGATGCCAATACCGGCTAATTCCTGATAGAGCTTTTGCAGTTTTGCCTGACTTGGTGGTTCATGAATTCTAAAAAGTCCTCTTTTATAGCGCTTTGCCGCCTCTTTATTGGCTAAAAGCATACAATCTTCTATCAGTCCATGCGATGGAGTTTCCTCTGCAACTGTAGTTGAAACAAGGTTTGTATTTTCATCTAATGTCATTTCTATTTCAGTAGAGTGAAAGTCAAAACCGTCTTTAAGCCGTTTTTCTCTTAATCTGTCTGTGAGTGTTCTGAGTTTTCTTATCCAGGTAAATATCTTTTTTTCTTCTTCTGTCTTTGCTTGAAGTTTTCCTTCAAAAAAGAGATCAATTTCTTCATAGTTGAATCTTCTGTCTGAATGCATAAGTGCCTCATAAACTTCTGATTTTACCACTTCTAGCGTGTTTACATCCAATTTGATTTCAAAGACATAAGCGAGTCTATCAACATGGGGCTGCAAAGAACATAAAGTTTCACTCAGTTCACGCGGCAGCATCGGAATAGATCGATGCGGCAGATAGATAGAAAAACTTCTGTAAATAGCCTCTGTATCTATAGGACCAAAAGGTGTGACATATTCACTTACGTCTGCAATGGCGACGTAAAGCGTCGAATTTTTATCGTCCCAATATATAGCATCATCAAAATCTTTTGCGGTTACAGGGTCAATCGTACAAAAAGTCAAATCTCTCAAGTCTTTTCTGTTTGGATATTTTGAAGCATCTACTTGTTTGAAAGAACGTGCGATTTTTAAAACTTCTTCATCAAATTCATCATGCTTGTTAAATTGGGCAAGAACAATTTTTTCATCAGCTTTTGGGTCCTTTATATTACCGATTTTTTCCATGATTTTGTTTTCATGATTATCTATTTTAAACAAGTCACCAATTTCATAAGCATTAAGTTCCTCAGGAGTCATTTCAGCACCAAGAGGGTACTCTGTTTTAAGTTCCACTAACGCTTTGTGCCCCTCTTTCATTATAATGTAAGCAACACTGTATGTTTGTTCTCGTCCGACGATCTCTACAACTTTGGCACTCGGCGGACCTCTGTGTCCAAGAAGTCTTTGCGCAATGACCAGATCACCTTCACTTGCGAGCCCAAGATTGTTTTCATTTATAAATAGGTCTTTAATATTTTCACCTATTACATGTAAGTAGGCTGTTCCTTTTTGTATCAATCCCAATACTCCGGCACGGTACTTGGAATTAAACTTATATATATGATGTTTGTGTGTAAGATATTTTTTTGCGAGCCATTCTCTTACCAACGGAAGTTCTTCTTCTGTGATGTCTTGCTCGCTTAATCCGTGAGTGAGGCGTATTAGTAATGATTTCAATGAATTATATTCTTTATTTTATATTTTCAACAGCTGTGTCGAAACTGTCCATATCAAGATTATACTTTTCTATTAATTCTTTAGCAGCTTCAAGACTTTTGTTCGTAACAACCCCATCTATAGGAACGGCAACCCGTACTACATGTAGAATTCGTGCAGCTTTTTTGTCTTCTTCTTGTGCGGCATCAGGGTTTTGACAATTTTTTATAACATCAACGAGCCCCTCTTCAAATTTCCATTGCGCAAAGATAGTAGCACTGACTTCAGGTGTGTCAACACCTACTATTTCTCTCTCTGCCGCTTCAACATCTTGAAGTTCATGCAGAGCCGCTTTAAATTCTGCTTCTTTTTTGTCAGCCATAATTTGCTGCGCAATAAGGACTTTTCCTATTTCTACTAAAAAAGCGGCAGGAGATAAAACACCCAAAAGTCTATTTTCTCTTTTTATACACCAAGCGGTTGTCAGTGCATGTTGTTTTTTTGAAAGTTCTGAAAACATTTCATTGGTTATACCGTATGGCGAGAGATCCAGATTAAAACTCTTCTTAACAATAGAAGCCAATGCAAAGCCGCGAACGGTTCCCATTCCGAAAAGTCCGACTGCTTGGCTGATTGCATTGATCTCTCTGGAAAAGCCGTAAAGCGGAGAGTTTGCAGCTTTGAGTATATCCGCAGTCAATAATGGATCTTTTTCTAAAATCTTTGCCATATCGTTAAAAGTACTATCTGGATCTTTGTAAACTTTTTCAATTTGCAGTGCAGATTCAGGAAGAGGCGGGAGTTGTTTGATTTTTTTTAGTATTTCTTCAGTCATTGAATTTCTCTCTTTAATTATATCTAAAATATAG
>JAMORM010000090.1 GCA_027063585.1 Sulfurimonas sp.
TAACTTTTAAATTATTTATACCATTTCTTAAAGCCAAATACTGACTCACGCCCAACGCACCCATAAAAGCATCAGCTTTATTATTTGAAACAGCTTGGAGACCTTCTAAAACATTAGAAACATACAACACCTGCAGATGTGGATGTTTTTGCAGCATTTGTTTCGAAGAAGCATAGCCTTTTACTAATGCTACTCGCAGTTTTAGTAAATCTTTCGTAGTGTGTATTTGTTTTGTATCCTCTCGCGTAATAAGAACATACGGAGTTTTGATGTAGGGAGCAGAAAAAGCCAAAAATCTTTCTCGCTCAGGAGTTTTGATTACTGTTGCTACAGCATCAATTCTGTGTAGTTTTACAGCTTCCATCAGTTGTGACCAAGAGAGATTAGAAACTACTACAAAATGAATACCTAGTTTCTTTTGTAAAATATCCAAATAATCTTTGACAACACCTTTTACATTGCCATTATCATCTACAAAACTGTATGGTGCATAACCATAGTCTATGCCAATTTTAACTGTTTTATGCGCTGCAAGCCACTCTTTTTCATCTGTGCTGAAAGTAATATTGTTTGCTACAGCAGAACTACTAAAAAGTAATAAAAAACTTACTAAGAAAAAATTCACTATTGATTTTTTATACAATACGGCACCTTTAGTACAACAGCTCTATCATATCACTGCCACACTGTAATTCTTCCATCCATGCTAAAAATTTCTTTACATTTTCACCTTCAAACACAAAGCCATGCTGAGGAACTATCATACTTACTTCATATCTTTTTACTGTTCTCGTCCAAGCACGACAAACTTTGTTTGATGCCATGTATCTTTTGTGAAATCCTTCCAATGCTTTTGTATGTTCTTCAAAATCGACAACTTGTTTTTGTCCTTCATCTGAAGGTAAAGTTGCAGCTCCAATATCACCTGAAAAAAGTATCTTAGAATGAGCATCATACAGTGAAAAATTTCCGGGTGAGTGTAAAAAGTGTGCAGGTAAAAATTTCAAAACATCATTACCAAAATCAAGATTTGCTCCATGGTCAGATAAAGGAATAATCCTCTGCATATCCATAAAACCGTAGTGGCTCATAAAACGAACCCACAATGAACTCATTACAAACTTAGCAGAAGTCGATATTGCCCATTGCGAAATAGAACCGGAAACATCCGGATCTTGATGTGAAAAAAAAATCAGCTTTATTTTTGCAACATCGATAAATTCACCCACTGCATCATAAAGCTCATCAAAAATAGCCTCACTGCCAGGATCTATCAAAATAGCATCATCATTTTGAATAATCATATACTGATTAACAGAAAGATATGCATCTTCTTGCATTTCATCATCAAAACTAAACATAATAAACTTATGCTCACCATCATCAAACAATATTTTTATCTTATCTTTCATGTTCCAATCCTTTAAATTCCCGAATTAAGGCCATCTGTCTTTTTGCTATATACTTTCTCAACTCCTCTTTTTGCTTAGGTTCAGATTGCAAAATGCAAACTACTTCAAAATTTGATTTGAGCTCACGCTTTGTATATACTGTTGCTTTCGTATGGATGTTTAATGGTTTTTTATCCATTGTAAAGACTATATCAAGTGTTACCTCTTTGTCTTTTTCTAAACCTGCGGGCAAAAGATTTAAATTAAGTTTTACTGCGTTTAGTGAAATATCTGCTATAAAAACATCTCCAATATACTTCGTTTTTCCCAAAAAGAGTGTAACTTGATGTCTGTCTTCAGGCACAACCCGAATACTTTCTCTTCTTGAAGCTGAATTTGGCATAAATTTTATAGTGTTAAAGACTACAATATGTGTATCAAAATTTATGCTTGCAACACCCTCACAATAAACAGGATAAGGTAAGGCTTCAGATTCTATGAGCGTTTTCTTTTCATATTGAATAGCTTTTTGCTGCAGATAATTCATTTTCAAAGCTAAGGAAGAATTTTCTATCTCAACAATCGTAGCTTCATTTGTAATATTAACACCTTTGTAGGAATTATGAAGAAATATTTTTGCATTATTTCGTTTTATAACATAAAGCAAATCAAAAAGAGCCTGTTGATTTTCTTCAATCTCATCTATTTTTACATCTGTTTTTTTATCAAATAAACTAAGGAGATTTAAGTCTGTAACATCATCAAAAGAGAAAATCATATACCCCTTTTTTTCAGGAACATTCTGACATTTCATCAGAAAATGATGTACTTCACCATTAGCATCTTTCATCTTTATATGAAACACTTTATGTCTGTCAGCCTCTACTACATTGATCCATTTGTTATCAGAGCTATTATATAAAAACCCTTCCTGCTCCAAAAACAAATCTCCAATATCTGAATATTTGCTATTGAATTCATCAATATCAGTAACACCAAAAAAAGAGAGAAAAGGGTCATTTGCTATTATTGGTTTGTGATGTTTAAACATCACAATCAAAGAACTTTGATAATTAAAAATAGTACCAAATTGTGCTTGAAACAACTCTCTTTTTTCATCATCCTGTATCTCTTGGACAGCCAAAGACAACACTTTTGTGAGTTCTGCAATATTGACGGGTTTAGTTAAAAATTTGTAAACTCCAACATCAATAGATTTATGAAGAATATCTTTATCATCAAAAGCGGACATGATAATAATTTTTGTTTTAGGAGCAATATTTTTTATCTCTTTTGCCATAGATAAGCCACTACGCTTAGGCATTTTAATATCGGTAACGACAAGAGAAGGTTTATACTTTTTAAAAAGATCCAATCCTTCTTCCCCATCTGCAGCAACATAAACCATATCAAAAATCTTTTTGAGAAGCTTTGTTGCGTTTGCACGAAGAGGCTTATTATCTTCGACATAGAGAAGAGAAATTCCCTCTGCTTTGTCATATAAAACTTTTAAATCGCCCATAAACAACCTTAAAATAAATAGATAACCAATAATATCACATTATTTTTTAAAATAAAAACAATACTCTAAATTTCCCTCTTTACCTGTCAGTCTTGAAGGTGATTTTGCAATGAGTTTCCAACCTTTAACTCTGCAGGCATCTTCAAATTTTATCATTGCATTTGCTATGGCTTTTTTGTCTTGGACTACCCCGTTTTTGTCTCGTTTTACTTCACGTCCAACTTCAAACTGTGGTTTAAAAAGCAAAATGATATCTTTACTGCCAAGTCTGTCAACATCATCTAAAATATAGAGTAATGATATAAATGCCACGTCACTTACTATCAAATCAAAGAGTTTGTCCGACGCAAACTTACGAATATCACAACCTTCATAAACATGTATCCGTTCATTCGTACGTAAAGAGTGGTGCAGTTGGTCATGTCCCACATCTACACAACTGACCTCTTTTACTCCGCGTTCAAGCAAAACTTGAGTAAAACCGCCGGTAGAAGAGCCGATATCCAAAGCTGTTTTATTCTTTACATGTAAGTCTATTTCATTTAAAAACTCATCAAGTTTAAATGCCGCACGCGATACATAAGACCTATGTTGCAAAACACGCACCTCATCACTCTGCTGCACTCGAAAAGCGGGCTTCTTAACAAGCTTATCATTAACATAAACAAGCCTTTCTTTAACAATAGTCTGAGCTTTATTCCGACTCTCTACAAAATCGTTTTCTACCAAATAGTTATCTAATCTCACTGTAATAACTCTTTAAGTTCATCTTCTGTAAGTGTTTTCACACCCAAGTTACAGCCTTGTCATACTTACTGCCTGCATCTTCTCCGTATATGACATAATCTGTTTTTTTACTCACACTGCCGCTTACTTTTGCGCCTAAAGCTTCGAGTTTTTCTTTTAAAGGAAAAAGAGTTGTCTTGTGCTTCTTCTCTTTTTATCGGCACTACGGGTTGTAATATCTCTTGAAGTTTTTTCACCGTCTCTTCATTGACACGCATAAATTCCAGTCCGAAAGCCTCCGCTATCATTTTCGAGTATGTGGCAACTCTTTTACTGTGCCCTGCTGTATAGGTATCTCTCTCTTCTATAACATCTACCATAGCATAGAGCGTCTTTTCATAATTTTCATTTTAAGTTCTCAATGCACTGACCAGCAAGCTGGTTTTTTTTTCCAATAACTCTTTAAGATGCTTTTTGTATACAATGTTTTCTTGAAGTACTTCCAGTCTGTTTGCTATTTTATAGAGTTCGGCATTTAACTGCGGATATTCAAAAGGTTTTATTATATAACCGTCTATACCGACTTTAATGGCTGCAATCATATAATCTGTTTCAGTATGTGCCGAAGTTATTAAAACAAGTTGGTCTTCATTTATCTCTTTAATTTTTGTAATCATTTCTATACCATCCATCTTGGGCATAGACAAATCCGTAATGACAATATCATAAGAATTGTTTGCATACAAATCTAAACCCTTCTCTCTCCATCATCAGCCACAGCAACATTTCTAAAAAGTTTATTTAAATAAATATGCATTGTATGTTGTATATTTTTGTCGTCTTCTACATACAAAACAGTGAATTCTTGAGTGAGTTTTTTTAATTCTTTGATATCAATCATTTAAATTTTCTTCCTTCTTATCAGTTTTTGGAATTTCAATTCTAAAACATGCTCCATCATCTTTGTTTTGCACTTTTAAAATGCCTTGTATATGTTTATCAACTATAGTTTTACTCATATACAAGCCCAACCCTGTTCCATTCATTTCATCTTTTGTTGAAAAATAAGGATCAAATATTTTTTCTATTATATCATCTTTGATACCGCCGGCATTGTCACATATCTCTACAATTATACATTTTTCATCTTCAAAAATACTATTTCTTATTTGTCTGCCGGTTTCTCTGTTTTGTATTAAAGCCTCTTTTGCATTTTTAAGTATATTTAAAAGGACTTGCAGAAGTTCTCTTGAATATATTTTTACTTTTGTTGATGTTTCAAAGTTCTTTGCTATTGTTATATTATTATATTCTAAACTTTTGCCAATAACAGAAAGCGCTTCATCAAAAACATCACTGACCAATATTGTATCCTTGAGTTTATTTGGTTTAAAAAAGTTTCTAAAATCCTCTATGGTTTTTGAAAGGTACTGTGTCTGTTGCATGATATCTTTGGCATACTCTCTCAATGCTTCATCACTGACACTCTCAAGTTCCACATCTGCCATAATGTTATTTGCATCCATAGAGATCACACTGATTGGTTGGCGCCATTGATGCGCTATCATGCTTATCATCTCTCCCATAGCTGCATGACGGGACTGAACAAGCATCATCTCCTCTTGTTCTTTTATTTTTTCTTGCGCAAGATATTCCTGTGTTATATCAATATATAAGACACCTACATATATTTTGCCATTGGGTTGTTCAATGCTAAAAGCCACTACTCTAACAAATATTTCTTTGTTGTTTATGTTAAATATTATGATTTTTTCAGCTTTACCATTCTCTTTTGCAAGATTACACAGTAAATCTATTTTTTTTCCGGATTCTTGTCCAAGATTAATACTTATATCTTTGCCATTTATGTAAAGATTATTATAATTTTCATCTTTTATAACTGCTGTAAAAGGAAGATTTTGCATAAACAAATCAAACTGCCGCTTTGAATAGCGTAGAGTGTTTTCAAGTTCTTTTAGTTTCGTAATATCATTAAGAACAACTATACTTTTTTCATCATTTATATATAGATTTTCTTCTGCATATATAGTAAAGAAACGCTCTTCACCATCCTTTTTCATACAAACTTCATGAAGCTCATCCTTTCTATCAAGAATATACTCCAGCCAGCTCTGCTCACCCATTTGAGCGTATAAATAGTTCTCTTTTTCTATAAACAGCTCACTTATACTCTCAATGTTTTTATCACCTGCAAAATCAAGCATCTTTTTATTCATACGAAAAATTTTATTTCCATTTGTAATTATCATAATATTGGGAGCGCTTTGAAAAATAATCTCAAAGTATGCTCTATTTTTTTCCAGCTCTTTTTTTAACAAGTAGTTCCATAGAATCATTAAAATATAAATCATTCCAAGAAATAGAAACAGACCACCAAGCCATGGGAAATAAACAAAGATATTCTTTTTTTCATTCAGCATATGGAGACTTCTTATTTGTAAGCCTAAATACTTCTCTAAGATATCATCTTTTTGTTTCTGAGGTATAGTATTGAGTGCTTTTGTCAGAAGTGATGCCAACTCCGGCCAATCTTTTCGCACAGCAAAACACTGACTGCTATTTTTTATATCAACCTTAAC
>JAMORM010000091.1 GCA_027063585.1 Sulfurimonas sp.
TATGTCAATTAAGGCACCATTAAGTTCAAATTTAGGGTTATTTGTATCTATAGCAGGTGTTATTTTCTTTAAAGACTCAATCAGTGTATGTGATTCAATGGAAATTCTTGGTTTTCCTTCATAGGCTGGAAATTCGGGGAATTCATTATATGAAAATGTAGGTAATTTAAAGTTTGAATGACCTTGTGATATTAAAAGATTGTCATTTTTCACTTCTAAATTAATTTCATCATCTTTTAATATTCTGACAATATCTAAAAATTTTTTACCGTTAGCAGTAATGCTTCCTTCTTTTTCAATTTTTAAATTATCGGTTGATACCAAAAATCCTATTTCATAATCAGTGGCTTTAAGAGTTAATTTTGAATTAGAAACATTCATATAGACATGTGAAGTAATCTGTGATGTATCTTTTTTCTCTAAAAAAGGTGAAGCATGAATGAGTATGTTTTCCAATATAGATTTTGAGATGGTAATTTTCATTTTTTAAATCCCTATATATTTATATAATTTTAGTAAGTAGTAGTAGTATAGAGTGAATATGTGACAAATTCATTTAAATGCCTACAGGCTTACTTTTTTAGATGTGAATAAGAGTCAAGGCTTCTTTCACATCTATTCACTTTTACAATTATATCTTTTTTTTTAATGCTTTTAAAATAAAATTAGGATGATGATGTTATTTTATTTGTAAGTTCATCAATTTTTACTTTAAAATCCTCATCATCTTTGATTAAACTGTTGATTTTTTTAATTGTATGACTGATGGCGGTGTGGTCTTTCATGCCAAAATACTGAGCAAGTTGCGGCATTGTGTTTTGTGTGAGTTCACGACATATATATATTGATATTCGGCGTGCATAAACGATATTTTTACTTCTGCCTTTTGAGCGTATTTCACTAGGTTTTATATTTAAATCTTTAGCTACGATTTGGGTTATAGTTTCCATTGTAAGGTTTGCTCTATTTTCATTCATTTGGTCTTTGAGTACATTTTTTGTAAAATCTAAATCAATATCAACATGCATAAGTTGTGAATAGGCATGAAGTTTTGAGAGTATACCTTCTATCTCTCTTACATTGCTGTCTATAACAGTTGCTATATAGTTGACTATATCTTCTGAGAGTTTTACTTTGTTGATTTCACATTTTTTCTTGATAATAGCTATTTTTGTTTCAAGTTCCGGTGGTTGTATATCAGCAACAAGTCCCCACTCGAATCTGCTCTGCAGACGAGCTTCAAGACCGCCAATTTTTTTAGGATGTTTATCTGCTGTGAGAATTATTTGTTTTCCTGCACCTTTTAAAGCTTCAAAAGTGTGAAAAAATTCCTCTTGAATTCCCTCTTTGTTACTTAAAAATTGAATATCATCTATGAGAAGTACATCACATTTTCTATATTTTTCTTGAAAACGTTCCATAGTTTTATTTCTTACATGTCGGATAAAATCATTTAAAAACTGTTCAACCGTCGTATATATAACGACTTTGCCTTCATTTTGGAAAACATTACCGGCTGCCTGCATAAGGTGTGTTTTACCTAAACCAACTCCACCATAAATAAATAAAGGATTATAAACTTTTCCTGCATTTTCACTGACACTTTTTACTGCGGCATAAGCAAATTGATTAGATCCACCGACCATAAAGTTGTCAAATGAATGTGAAGGGTTTAAAAGTGAACTGTTTTGTTTAATTTCTACTGTTTTTTTTGTTTTTTTTGTTTCTATTGTATTTTTGAGTGTAATTTGCACATTTACTTTGGAACCGTTTTTAATTTCAAAAAGATGGGCAATTTTTTCTCTATATTTATTTTTAATCCAATTAACTACCAAGGCATTGGGTGCATAAAATATAGCTATGTCCCCTGTTGATTTTTTTATATCATAAGATAAATGTCTGATATATCTGTTATATTCGAGTTCACTTATCTCCTCTTTGAGAGCTTTTAATACTTCTTGACCTATATTCACATAAAACCTTATTATCAGACTTCTTGCAAAATTCCTTATAGTCTCAGCATTTTATAGAGAGTTTTAATCAAGGCAGATGTTCTTCAGCATAGCTGTAGCTACGGTGAAGGTTATCTAACGCAGAATAAAACTCTCTATAAAATGCCCTATGGGAGAACTAAAAGGAAGCAATCTTGCATAAAAAAATATTTTAACCTTAGCTATGGCTAGGCTTAAAAATTTATTTTACACAATCTTACCTCCTTTTAGTTCTCTGAGACTGTAAGGAGTTTTGCAAGAAGTCTGTTATTTCTATGTGAATAATACTAATTTTATCCATAAAACAGGGTTAAATGAATGTGAATAACTATATTTTTTTATGTGAATATTTATACTTTTTTCTATATAATAGTAAAAAATCTTTGTAAGGCTTTAAATGACTATACTTGGCATAGATCCTGGAACTAGAAATATGGGATATGCTTTAATTTTACTGCAAAATGGAAAAATCTCATTAATTGAGGCCGGACTTATTAAAATGAAAGCAGAAGATTTGCAGTTTCAAATACCGCAAATGGTTGAGGGATTGGGAAGAATCTTTGAAAATCATACAATAGATGAAGTGGCAATGGAAGATATATTTTATGCACATAATCCGGCAACGACAATAAAACTTGCACAATTTCGCGGCGCAATTATGTTAAAATTACTGCAGGAATTCGGTCAGTTTCATGAATATACCGCTTTACAGGTAAAAAAGGCGTTGACCGGTAAAGCAAAAGCGCAAAAAGAGCAGGTAGCATTTATGGTAAAGCGTTTGTTAAATATAAAAAAAGAGATAAAACCGCTTGATATTACAGATGCTATGGCAGTGGCTATAACACATTCACAGCGAGTAAAATTGAAGAATAAGTAGATAAATTTTATATGATTTTATTTCAGGACAAATCCTCGCTTTGCTCTGAGCCTTGCATAAAATCATATAAAATTTAAAAAACTAATAAAAGGAAAAAGATATGTCAAAATTTGAAAATGTAACAATAATTAAAGAGGCAAATATCTATTATGACGGGAAAGTTACAAGCAGAACGGTTGAATTTCCTGATGGGAGTATAAAATCTTTGGGTATTATGCTACCGGGTGAATATACTTTTAATACAGCGGATGAAGAAATTATGGAGATGCTCAGCGGTGATTTGGAAGTTAAACTTCCAAATCAAGAGTGGAGAACACTTTTAACACCTGAAATTTTTACAGTACCGGCTAACTCTTCATTTGATCTGAAAATAAAGAGTGTAACGGACTATTGCTGCTCTTATATAAAATAAACATTAGTTCGTATATTTTGAAGTAAGAGAGATAAGTGAATTTACATCAAGTGCACCGCTGACTCTCTCTACTTCACGACCGCCTTTAAAGACAATAATAGTCGGAATACTTCGAATGTTAAAACGTGTGCCTAAATTTTGCTCATTTTCAGTATTTACTTTTGTAAAAAGTGCTTTGAGCGGAAACTCTGCGGCAGCTCTCTCAAAATTTGGAGCCATCATTTTACAAGGACCGCACCAAGGCGCCCAAAAATCTACTATAACAGGAATGTCACTGTTGACAATAACTTCATCAAAATTAGCATTTGTTAATTCTACAGGTTTTGTGTCTAATAAAGACTGCTTGCATTTACCGCAGTTGGCTTTTTTGTAACTCTCTTTTTGAGGTACATTGTTTACTGTAAAACAGTGTGGACAGACTACTTTCATGGTATTTTCCTTTTTTTAGAGTGTATTTTACACTTTATCGGGCAATTGTATTGCTACTTTAGTTCCATTTTTATTTGACTCTAAGGATATATTTCCGTGGAGATGTTCATTGATTATGGTTTTACACATGTATAATCCAAGTCCGGTGCCATTTTTACTTTTTGTAGAAAAATAGGGCTCAAATACTTTTTGTAAAATGTCAGTTCTTATACCACCGGCATTATCTTCAATAGTAATTAATATAGATTCTTCATTGTTTACGACAACAACAGAAATTTTTTTCTTGCTTTTCTTTTTTTCTTTAAAAGCATCTATAGAATTTTTTAAAATATTAAGAATAGTTTGTAAAAGCTCATTTTTATAAGTTACTATGCTTATATTTGGATCTATATTTATATCATACTCAATATCAAGCTGTTTTAGTTCACTTTTTAAAAAAAACAGAGATTTTTCAAATAAATTTGAAATATTTACAGTTGTCGCAATTTTATTTGGTTTGAAATAGTCTCGAAAATCATCAATAGTGCTTGATAAGAAATTAGTTGTTTTTTCAATCTTATTTATAGAATTGTCTATTATTTTGTTATCTAATATGCCTAACTCTTTTTTTATTTTAAGTGTAGCTATAACTGTATTAATCAGTGAAAGAGGTTGTCTCCACTGATGGGCTATCATACTTATCATCTCTCCCATTGCGGCACTTCTTGAATTTGAAAGGAGTTGTTTGTGTTGAAATTCTGTTATCTCTTTTTCTTTTATGAGTGCTTCGTTGAGTTCTCTTACTTTTTGTATATTTGCTTGAAGCAGCGCATTTGTATTTGCCATAATTGTCTGATCAGTTATTATAACAGCCACAAACTGTTTGTCTTGTTTAAAGGGAATTATGCTTACATCCTGTTGCATATATTCAAAAAGAGAATTTTTTATTTGATTGATTTTAATAGGAATAAGATAATGAGATGAACTTGCCGTATAAAAAGTTGGTGTTTGTATTGTAAAGGCAGTTTGTATTTTTCTTTTTAATGTTTTTTTATTAATTGTAGGAAAAATTTCATACAATTTTTTGCCCAGTACATCATCTTCTTTTAATTTTGTATGTAGCTGCATCCATTTATTGTAATAATGTATTTGTAGTTGAGCATCTAAAACAATAACACCGTTATTGATAGCAGATAATATATCTTTATCTATATCAAGTTGTTTAATATATTGTTGAGTTTTATTTTGAGCCATTGTATTGATTCATCTTTTGTTAGGATAAAAATTTTTCCATTGATTTGTTGATCTTTAAAATTCAATTCCGTATTTATAACAATAACTTTTGAATATATTTTAAATGTTTGTACCTCATTTATTTCATTTAAAGGAACTTTTGAGATACTTGGAAGTGAAAAACCGACCTCTGTTTCGAGTTCTTGTGCCAGTTTTGTTGTGAGTGAAGATGTGAGTACGTTTGTAAGTTCAAGTATGGCATCATCTAAATCATTTTTACTCTCAAGTTCAAGGTGTTTTGCAAGATTATTTGCACTCTCTTCGTTAATAAAAAAAGCACTCTCTCCACTAAACTCTCCGTTAAATGCCTGTGAAGAAAAAAAGTAGCTTGTACTTTTTAGCTCTTCAAATGTTTTTAAGAGTTCATCTACTTGTATTACCTGTATATTTGGAATACTCAGCGATGCAAAAGCTTCCAGCATTTCAGCAATTACGGCTGTTGCACTTCCATAGGCTATATTCATCAGTTCTTGGAGTACATCTTCTTCATCTTCGCTTAGTATGGTATTATTCATTTTCTAGAGCTTCCAATATCTCTTTAAGTTTTTGTGGATTTATAGGTTTGGCAATATGGAATTTTGCTCCAAGTGAGAGAACTTTGTCTTTTGCCTGTTCTTGTACATCGGCTGAGATAACAACTACTTTGATATCGGATTTTATTTTTAATAGTTTGGGTAATGCTTCATATCCATCCATTTCAGGCATAGTCAAATCTAAAAAGACAATATCAGGTCTTTCCTTCAGTGTCAGTTTAATTGCCTCTAAACCATTAGTAGCTTGAAATATATGTGCTTCATCTGTATATGTTAGCAGTGCCTTTACAAGTACACGTCTAGAAAGTTTTGAATCATCTGTGACTAAATATTTCATTTGTTTTTCCTAAAAGATTCTATACTTTGTGCTATGCTGCAGTCTGGATTTTGTTTTGGTTCCAGGACAATTTGGGTTAGTGTGTTGTTATCATGATTAATGATGATAGGAGCTAAAAAGTTAATTGTTGATTTTTCCAAAGGTTTTTGTATGAGTAAAATATTGTAAACACTTATTTTGGAGTCACTGTTTATATTAAGTAAATTTTTTGTTTTAGTTGGAATATCAAAAGAATATTCTCGTAACATGTAAGGATTAATCAATGTGAATGAAATACCTTCATTCTGCTTATCTATCATCGTAGAAAAAAGTTCATCTATTTCATTTATATCTACCTGCTTGGTATTTACAAATC
>JAMORM010000092.1 GCA_027063585.1 Sulfurimonas sp.
TAAAGTCTCAATGCCATTAAGTTAAGCAGTTTTTTCGGAACCCGTACTTCAGTGCGGGCTTTGTGTCTTTCAAGACTAAGGCCTAGGTTAAAACCTAGGTTCCGAGAAAACATCAAGCTTTTTTCTTAACTTAATGGCATTGAGACTTTAGTCTGGACTGTGTGACTTGAAAGCCTAAAAGGCAAGGTTACAGAAAAAAATTTAGTTTTTTTCTAAGTTACGCTTTAGCGTTTAAAACCTTGCTTGCGAAGAACGCAAAAAACTTTACATGTAACCTGACAACCTAAATTTCCCACTCCGTTTCAAAAGTTTTTTTCACCCTTCCTTTAAAAGTAATCGTTTTATCATTTACCCCAAGATATAAAGTATCACCGCTTGTCGGATAGACTTCTATATTGTTTTTCACTTTTTCTTCTTTATAAGCTCTGTAAAAACAAGCAGCCATTCCCGTACCACAGGCTAATGTCTCATCCTCTACTCCACGCTCATAGGTACGAACTCTTAAATTACCGTTTTCTATATACATAACATTCACATTTGCATTATAAACATAACGAAGTTCACGCGCTTCTTCTGTGTCAAACACTTTTATATTATCGGTATATCGTACCAAATGTGGTACTCCTGTATTTATCAGCCACCATGAATGTCCACCAAATTCTATCTCGGTTTCAATAATTTGCGGAGGTGTCAATTCACTCTCTACCATACCGCTTTTAGGAGTATTCTCACTTACATGTGCCCCAATAACACCGGCACCCGTCATAAACTGCATATGTGCAGGAGCAAGCTTATGATTGTATGCATAATGTGCACAGGCACGGCTTCCGTTACCGCACATATCGGCATGGCTGCCGTCAGAATTATAAAATTCCCATTCAAAATCATATTCATCATGTGGCACAACAACAATAAGTCCGTCTGCACCTATGCCCTCCTGACGATGGCACAATGTTTTAGCTAATTCGTAACGTTCTTCTTTTTTATTATCATGAAATATTACAAAATCATTTCCATTTGCACTGTATTTTGCTACTTTCATTTTTTGTATATCTCCTTGATTTTTTGCACGAACTGCTCTACTTCATTTTGCAGATGTTTTAGGTTCTTTGAGTTATCTATTATCCAGGTCGCTTTATCTTTTTTTTCATCAATCGGCATTTGAGAGGCAATCCGCTTGAGAGATTCTTCTTTCGAGTAACCGTTACGCTTCATAAAACGCTCCAGTTGAATATCTGCAGGTGTATACACAACAACACTCTCTTTGATGTCATAATTTGAGTTTTCAAAAAAGAGCGGAATATCTATAAGGTAAGGAAATTTAAAACTGTCCTGTTTTTCACTACGTTTCTCAATCTCAGCTTTTATTTTTGGATGCAAAAAGCTTTCTAAAGTCTTTTTTGCCTCTGGATGTGAAAAAATATAACTGCCAAGTTTGGCACGGTCAACTCTTGTGCCCTCAATGTACTCTTGTCCAAATGTTTTTTCAACCCAGTCAACAGATGCATCAAGAATTTCATGTGAAATCGTGTCTGCATCAATCACCCGCATTCCGTTGAGCGCCAAAAGTGAAGCTACTGTACTTTTTCCAGTAGCAATACCGCCTGTCAGCGCAATAGCATACTCATAAGCCATTAGTTTTTAATAATACCCAGATACTCTTTTCTTATATAGTTCCCCGTTGCAAAAGCAGCAGGATGCACATCACAGTTATAATACTCCAAGCCGTCAAGCAGATCTGTTCTTTGTAGTATGATATCAGCTGTCGGGTGATATGCTTTTGATGCCAAAAGTGCTGTTTCACCGTTGCCTAGATTATATGGCATTATAATTTTTGCATATTTGCCTAAAATTTGCATAATTCTTTTATTTTCTGAAACATCGTCCAAAGAAGGATGCGTTGTTACCAAAAGTCCGTCATCTTTAAGAACACGGTTGAAATGTGCCAAAACGGCAGCATCAGTTTCAAGTTCTGAGATGATTACATCATACTTGTCATCTGCAGCCTCGCGAAGCAGATTAATATCTGCAGATAGCACATCACAGCTGATATCGTCATTTTTATATTTTTGTATCTCTGACACAAAGCCCGCTGAGTTTGAACTGATGATGAGAACATTGTTAGGTTCTTTATGTGTACATAATCCTACATGTACCATCATCTCATTATATATAAAATTTTTCATTCTTAAAATTCCTGTTGTGGGCTATACCCTTTATTAATTAAAAGCGATTTTAGCATATTTGGATTAATTTTACTTAATATCGCTATAATTACACAATATTTATAAAAACTTAAAGGTATAGAATGGATTATAACAGAATTAGAAAAACATGCAGACCTATCCGTATAGTTCTCGGACTTGTTCTTATCGCTATAGGATTTATTACAGGTAACTATTGGTTTTACCTTGGAATACTTCCATTAGTTGCAGGTTTGGCTAACTTTTGTCCACTTTGTATAATTTCAAAAAAATGTGATTTACCACAAAATTCGGAGTCAAAATAATGAGTCAAATTTCTTATAAAGATGCAGGTGTTGATATAGATGCGGGAAATAGTTTTGTTGAGAACATAAAACCGCTTGTAAAAGCGACGAAAGTCCCCGGAGTATTAGGCGGCATCGGTTCTTTTGCCGGTGCGTTTGAATTACCAAAAGGTTTTAATGAACCTGTAATGCTTGCAGCAACCGACGGCGTTGGCACAAAACTCAAACTTGCTATTGACAGTGGTATTCACAACACTGTCGGGATTGACTTGGTTGCTATGTGCGTTAATGATTTAATCTGTAATTTTGGAACACCGAGTTTCTTTTTGGATTATTATGCGACAGGAAAACTCGATGTCAATGTAGCTACAAATGTAGTTGCGGGAATCGCAGAGGGGTGTAAACAAAGCGAATGTGCGTTAATCGGCGGAGAAACAGCAGAAATGCCCGGTATGTATAGCGAAGATGATTATGATCTGGCGGGTTTTGCCGTAGGCGTAGCTGAAAAATCACAGATGGACAGAGTAAGTTTGGTTCGTGCTGGACATAAACTTATAGCGCTGCCGAGTTCTGGTCTGCATTCAAACGGTTTTTCTCTTGCAAGAAAAGTTCTTTTTGAAAAAATGGGGTTGAAATTTGAAGATAACTTCAACGGTAAACCTCTTATTGAAACACTTTTGACACCTACAAATATCTATGTAAAAACATTTAAAACACTGAAAAACGAAATAGTAGCTATGGCACATATCACAGGCGGTGGAATAGTAGAAAACCTTCCTCGTGTACTGCCTGAAAACTTAATGGCAGAAGTTAAGCAAGATGCCATCAAAGTACTTCCAATATTTGAACTTATGAGTGAACATGTAGCACGCGATGAAATGTTTAGAGCGTTCAATATGGGTGTAGGAATGATTCTTGTCATTGCAGAAGAAAATGTAGAAAAAGTACTCGCAGAAACTGACGGCTATCTCATCGGAGAAATCAAAGAAGGAAAACGCGAAGCAAAGTTAATCTAGCTAAAGCTAAAAAATTTACAACTCTTCGGAACCCAGACTTTAGTCTGGGCTAAACATCCAAAATATATCTACTTCTTAAACGGCTTACTCAACTCTTTTGTAATTGCGCCCGGTACAGTTGCAATCCTCATAAATCCACCCATATCAAGCAATGGATATGAAATTGCTATGTAATACTTCGCATTTAATGCTGTAGCTTTTCCGTTTTCAATTGCTATAGTCCAAGGAAGAATCGCCGCGTTTTGACGTCCAATTTTTTTAACAAACTTTTTTGTACGTTTACTAAGGTCATAACCAAGCAAAGTACTGTTATCTGAAAGCTTTAATGCAAAAACAAGGTATTTTCCTTTTTTATATTTTTTAGCTTTTGCCAACAATTCTTCATTCGTACCCTCAGCTAATATATCCGGCTCATTATAGTAAGGCATACCCATCATAAAATGAAATCCTGCCAAGTCTTCAAACTTTAATCTGTCAGGAGATTCTTTTAAGCCCGGGAATGCTTTGTTTATAGCATCGAGCTGTGCAGCAAAAACATCATAATCAAAATCATCCTGCATAAATGCTTTTCCAAAATAAATAGGATTGGTAAAACTAATCATTTTTGCTTTGTCATCTACAAACACACGTAAAACCGCAGCATAAGCACGACCAGGTTTAGCACCCTGTGCTTTGAGCGCATCATTTGTAAATACAATTGTTGTTCCTTTTTTAACAGGTTTATATGTTGCAACAACACTGAAATCGGCAGCTGTTAGTTTCTCTTTTACAGCTTTTGTTTTCATATAAGAACCTACCAAATAAGTACTCACTTCTTTGCCCGCAAACGGGTTATTTGCAGCAACAGGTTTTGAAGAAGCTCCTGCACATCCTGCAAATGCAAGTATTGCTACTGATGCAATGATTGTAAACAGTTTTCTCATAATTCTTTCCCACCTAGTTTTTTCATAATAGAGATAATTTCATTATCTATTTTTTTAGTCCATTTTATTTTTGCAGGGTCTTTAAACTCCATAACAGCACTCCAAACAGATAAACGAGGCATACCGACTACCATTTTATTTGAACCTTTTTCTATGTAAAAATACATTGCACATGGAGCAAATATACCTGCATCGGGACGACCTTTGTTAAAAATGTTATATGAGAATGTAAAGTGACATAGACCATACACGAAAAACTGGTCATATCTCTCAAATGGCATCTCTAAATCTTCTTCATAAGTCTCTTTGAAGTTTTTAAAACCTGCAATAATATAGTGTTTGTCTTCAAAAGCACCTTCAAACTCTTCTTGAAAAGCTTCAGCCCACTCTACAACATCACCGCTTCTGTCCACTTCAAACTCAAAAGTCATCATAGGTTTTGCAGGAAGTTTTCCACTGAAAATAGTATCTAAAATTTTACCGCCAAACTCTTTTGTCACATAAGCATCTAAAGGTTTAAACATATCTATATAAGCTTTTCTAGAATTTGCATCTTTTACGCCTGTAATATCTAACATCGTCTCAGGTGCAATATGCCCTATATATGTTTTATCTTCAGATTTCTTTTTGTAAATTAACAGGTTAAAAGGTTGAAAACCTGCAGCTTGAGGAGACTTAAGCAAAATGTCATGTAATGCTTTGTCGTTAGAGATAGAAAAAAAACCTAGATTATCAAGGTTTATTGTCCAGGCCTTATCATAATCCGGGTCTTTAGGATTGCCATAACGCTTTTCATAGGCATCATTAATCTTTTCATGCGGATCTGAAAGAGAAAAACCAGTAGCATCTTCTAAAGACGGAAGGAACTCTTTTTCATATTTGTCTTCCTGATCACTGTTAACTACATTAAAATGTGCAGCAGGTGCACCAAACATAGCTGTTGCAGCAATACTAAGAACTAAAGTATTCCTAATTAACCTTTTTATCATTATATTTCCTTATATATACTATCATTACTATTATAAAAAATAGTCACATTCAAACCCGATAATTTTAGTATAATTTTTATGATTTATTTAATTTTCAATGTACTTAATCAAATATATCTGATAGCCATGTAAAAATAAAATACCGCCAAGAGAAAGCGGTATTGAATAGAAAGGAGAATTGTTAACTTGTACTAGAAGTTAAATTTAACAGCTATTGTAAGTGCCTGTTGTGAGTGTTTTGTTGTAATAAAACCTGTTCCAACAGTAGTAGTATCTACAGTATCACTTACCTCTGGAGAGTATGTATACGCTGCATTTAATGCAAGATTTTCAGAAAATGAATACCCTCCACCCACTGTGATAGTTGATTCAACAGTTGCGGGAAACATTGCATAGTTAAAAAGATTCATTGTATCACCATCAGTATTAGCTCCACCAGCTACGCTGACAGTACTTGTATTATTAGGTACAGGGTTTTCTCCATAATTAAATCCAAGACCTGCCCAGTAAGATGTAGCTGTATATTTAACACCAACTGCATATACAGTTTGATCATCCCAGCCAAAATCTTTATATCCTTTTGCATCAGACCATTTTATCTCTTTGACATCAGCTGTCATTGTAAATGCATCCATATCATACGATACACCCACACCATACTCTGCAGGCTGTTCTAAATGATCAGATTTTCCTGGTAAACCACCACCAGCTACATTTGCTCCATAACCAAAAGCAAGTGCCGCTTGAGATATTTGATCTTTATATTCCATATCAATAGCAGACTTAT
>JAMORM010000093.1 GCA_027063585.1 Sulfurimonas sp.
TCACACAAAAGAGAATATTAGAATGTTTATAAACAAAGATGCTTCTCTTTTAACTATAACAACAACAAAGAAAAATCTAGAGAAGGTAGAGAAATATCTTTCTATTTTACTTGCAAAAATGCATAAACAGGTTGCTATTGAAGCAAAAATAGTTGAACTGACATATGACGACAGCTCCTCAACAGGTATTAACTGGAGTCAGCTCGATATTTCCTTAAGTGGTAAGATAAGCAACAATCCTGGTACTACCGATGCAACACTTTTAGATAGACCATCATACAATTTGGCTTACAGTTTCTCAACAGAAAAATTTTTAAAATATTTAAAAACGTATGGAGATGTCAAAGTTCTTTCTAATCCTAAAATTGTTACCATGAATAATCAGCCGGCTGTTATCAATGTCGGAAAACAACTCTCTTATAAATTTCAAACAGGTTCTGTGACAACAACAGGGGGAACTGCAGCAGGAACAAACACTTTTTCTGTTGGGTCAACGTTTGTAGGTGTAACTCTGTATGTTATTCCTGAAGTAAGTGAGAATAACGAAATAATTATGAAGATCAATCCTGTAGTCAGTAAGCTTGTAGATAGTAGTTCGGGGGCAGGGATAGCTTCAAGCGGTACACGAGAATTGCCGCCTGATACTAAAATAAAACAGATGACCTCTATTGTACATATTAAAAATGATGAAAAAATTGTCATTGGAGGACTTGTTAGTGTTTCTAAAGGGGGAACATCGGTAAAAGTGCCTATATTAGGAGATATTCCAATTGTAGGTTTACTATTTAACTATAAAGAGAAAATAAAACAAAAAACAGAAATGTTTATTATTATCCAACCGCATGTTGTAACCAATAAGGCAATGCCTACACTAAAAGATATTGATTTAAAAGATTCTTTTTTTCAATCTTCGTTTGATAAAAATATAACAATAAATTAGGTTAAAAAAATGGACTATCTAGAACTTGCACAATGTTTTGAAGAAAAAATCTCTTCTGGTTACTATCATCAAAATAGTGGAGTTGTACGTATAAAAAATCAGATAGCAAATATTATAGATAATGATACAAAACAGTTACTTTTTTTAACAGGAGAGCCGGGAGTTGGTAAAAGTGCTTTTTTAAAGTATCTAGAGAGTAAATTTTCTTATGATATTATAAAATTTGATATTCCTTTTTTAGAACCTATTGATTTTGTTAAGATTTTGATTAAAAAAACAGGTACAAAGGTCGATAATTATTCTCTTGAAGAACTGATAAAACAGGTGGTTTTTTTATATAAAAACTCAAATTATGTTGTTGTGATTGATGAAGCACAGCTGCTCTCTAATGATATGATGGAAATTATCAGAATATTAGCAGACTCAAAAGCTTTTTGGTTTATATTGGCTATGCATGAGCATGAATCAAAAAAAATACTGCAAGAACCTCAGTTCGCATCCAGACCCCATAAGATTTTGCAACTCCAAAATATTTCTCTTGAGGAGTGCAGAGAGTATATATATAGCGAACTAGAGACAAAAAATGCTACAATGCTTGCAAATACAATTACCGATAAATATATAAAATATATCTATAAACTGACTCAGGGCAATATGCGTATGTTAAAAAAACTTTTATATATATCATTTTTGCTTATTGATTATGCACAAAAAAATAATGAAGAGCGATATAAGGCTTTTAACAAATGCATCATTACTATGGCAGCAATAGAGACAGGATTGATTAATGCATAATTTTCATGATCTTGCAAAGCGATGTAAACACTATAGACTTAAAAGATTTTTTCTTTTTTTGATTATAGGCTTTGTTCTGCTTTGTTTTGCTGCAGGATTTTTTCTTTATAGTAAGCAGCCAAAGACCCCTTCTTTATCAGTAAGTAAAGAGAAAGAAGTTGTTCATACAGAAAAATCAAAGAGACAAAAACAATTAAAAAAACCTGTACAAAAAGCAGATAAAACTACTTTTACAAAGACAAGAAAAAGAGATGATTTGAGTAAAAAAAGTTTAGCAAGATACTCTTTACAGTTTTTGGTTGTAAAAAAAGAAAATGCTTATCGGGCAAAAAAACGTAAAAAAGTACTTGAAGCGATAGGATTTCGTAACTGTAAATTGACACCATACAGTAAATATATATATCTCTCATGCAATGCGACAGACAATAAAAAAGAGCTCAATAAGTATATAGATCTGGCAAAAAGAAAAAAGATAGATTTTTTTGTAGATGTACACCATTACACTAAAAAAGAGACAAAAACAAAGCAAAGAACAAAGCAAAAAGCAGAAAAAAAACAAGCTATTAAAAAAAGTAGACAAGCGTCCATTGCAAAGGAAGTTCCAAAAATAAAAAAAGCCCCAGAACCAATGTTACAGGTTCAAAATATAAATTTGAAGCAGTTGGAGCAGAGTTTTTCCAAGACTCCTAGTTACAATACAGCTCTTTTGTTAGCACGCAATTATTATACAGACAAAGCGTACAAAAAGGCTATTTATTGGGCAAAAAAGGCAAGCGAGTTTAATAAAGAGAGTGCAGATTCATGGCTTATTTATGCAAAGTCTCTTTATGCACTTGGACGAAAGAAGCAGGCAAAACAGTTGTTGCACATTTATTTGCAGTATGAATATTCAGATGAAGTAAAAAGCCTGCTCAATCAATGGGAGAATGCACAATGATAAATAAAAAAATAAGACTCGGTGACTTACTTGTAGAAAAGGGCTACATTACGCAAGAGCAGCTTATGGCTGCACTAAAAAAGCAAAAAGAGCTTAATTTTACAAAAAAATTAGGAGAGATAATTATTGATGAAGGCTATATCTCTCAAAAAGAGCTTCTTAAAGTACTCGCAACCCAACTTAAAACACCTTTTGTGGATCTTTTTGGTGAAAAAATAGATTTTGAAAAAATTGTTAGCAAGTACCCTTTAAATCTTTTAAAAGCCGCTCATGCTATTCCTTTTAAAGAAGATGAAGATTTTATCTATATAGCCACCAGTGATCCTCTAAATTATGATGCTTTAGAAGCTTTGGAAAGAAGTATATCTATTAAGCCAATTAAAATTTCATTAGCCTATGAAGATGATATAAATGTAATATTTAAAAGAATAGAGACATTAAAAAAGACAAAAGTATTAGTAGATGAAGTAAAAAAAGAGTTAAAGACTGAAGGTTTGAAAAAAGAGGGTGAAGATAGTGCTGTTATGCGTCTTATACGCCTGCTTATCAGTGATGCAATAACAAAAAGAGCCAGTGATATACACATAGAACCCGAAGATAATGGCAGAATGATTGTACGTTCTCGAATAGATGGGATTTTATTTGAAAATTTTATTTTTGATATGGAAATTTATCATGCAATATCTTCACGAATAAAACTTTTGGGAAATATTGATATTTCTGAAAAAAGAGTCCCGCAGGATGGAAGATTTTCTTTGTCGTTGTTAAACCAAGTGTATGATTTTAGACTCTCAACAACACCTACAATTTTTGGCGAATCAATAGTTATGAGAATCTTAGACAGAGAAAAAGTACTTTTAAAACTCGAAGACTTGGGTTTTGAAGATGAAAACCTTGAAGTTTTTGACAATCTTATTCACTCTCCGCATGGTATTTTACTCATTACAGGGCCAACAGGTTCTGGTAAAACGACTACTCTTTACGCTGCACTTAATGAGATTAAAAGCATTTCAAATAAAGTTATGACGGCAGAAGATCCTGTAGAGTACAGACTGCCGCTTGTGCAGCAAATTCAAGTCAATGAAAAAACAGGGCTTACATTTGCACGTGCTATTAAATCTTTTTTACGACAAGATCCCGATATTATCCTTATTGGGGAAATCCGTGACAGTGAAACATTGGAAGCTGCATCACAAGCAGCACTAACAGGTCACTTGGTGCTTTCAACCTTGCACACAAATGATGCTCCAGGGGCAATACCGAGAATGGTACAAATGGGATTAAAACCCTACCTTATCGCAGATGCACTGATTGGGGTTGTAGGGCAGCGTCTTGTAAGAAAAATCTGCCCCTACTGTAAACATGAAGTAAAGATACAAAAATCTCAACTTCCAAAAGTTGAAAAATATATAAGTGCTGATACCGTTGTCTATGAAGGCAAAGGATGCTCAAAATGTGATTTTACAGGATATTTCAGTCGAACTATGATTTCAGAAGTTTTTGTTCTTGATGAGGAGATAGCAAAGCTTATATCTCAAAATGCAAATAAAATTGTTTTGGCAGAGTATGCACAAAAAGAGGGAAAATACAAGCCGATGATTTATGACGGAATGAACAAGGTGCGTAAAGGAATAACGACCGTTGAAGAAGTATTGCGTGTAACAAAGGAACATTAGTGTGAAGTATTTTAAAATTGAGTATAAGCTTGGTAAAAAGCGCTCTTTTATTACTTTAGAAGCTAAAAACAAGATAGAAGCAATGGAAAAATTTTTTGAATTGCAGCTAGGTGTTTTTATTAAAGCCAAAGAAGTTTCAAAACCGCTAGAATACTCTTTTAAGGAACTGATGGCAAAATACAATGATCCTGTAGGAAAAAAAAAGGTTGACCAAGAACAACTCATAGCCATTTTAGATCAAATGGCCATCATGCTTGATGCCGGACTCCCTCTTAATTACACCTTGAGTGAAGTAACAAAACACCACGGCGATAAAGCACTTAAAGCAATATTTGAAAAAGTTCTCAATGACATAGAGAGTGGAAAAAGTTTTTATGGTGCAGTCCTTCCTTTTCAGAAGCAATTAGGCAGTTTAACGGTAGCTATGGTTCAACTTGGTGAAGAGACCGGACAAATTGCAGAATCGTTAACACATCTTACAGATATACTTCAAGATATTTTGGATAATAGAAAAAAATTTAAAAAAGCAACACGTTACCCTCTCATTATAGTAATGGCGATGGGAATCGCTTTTAGTGTAGTTACAATTTTTGTTATTCCGCAGTTTAAGTCTATCTTTGAGAGTACAAAAATGGAACTGCCTCTTCCAACAAGGTTTTTGCTTTGGCTGGAGCATACTTTGAGCACTTATGGTCCTTATATACTTGGAAGTGCTGTGTTATTTGCAATTGTAATCTCTTATATGTACAAAAATAATGCAAATGTGCAGATGTTTTTAGATAAATTGATACTAAAAATTTATATTATAGGAAAAGCAACTTTTTTTGCCATGATTAGTCGTTTTGTTTATGTTTTTAGTGTGCTTGTCAAAGCAGGTATTCCGATGCTTGAGGCACTTCGTATTGCTTCGGGAATTATTGACAATGTTTATATTAAGAAAAAAATTGATAAAATAAGTACGGCCATAGAAGAGGGGAAAAGTCTAAATCAGGGTTTTGAAGAGACCGAACTTTTTGAGAATATGGTTGTAGAGATGATAAAAGCAGGAGAGAGTGGTGGTGGTTTAGATAAAATGTTGTACAAAGTTGTAAAGATCTATAAAGATAGATTTAGCTACATTGTAGATAATATAGCTACACTTATAGAACCGTTACTACTTGGTGCTATTGCCGGGTTTGTGCTTATGCTGGCACTTGGAATTTTCTTGCCGATGTGGAATATGGTTGATATGTCGAATTAAAAGAGGGAGTGAAAATGGATATAGAATCAGGAAGTATTGTTATTGCAATTTTTAGTGCACTGATACTTGGCTTTGCTTTGTGGATTATAAACAGAATGTCAAATTTATAGATAAAGAAGGCTGCGTTTAGCCCTCTTCAAGTATAAAAGTGCCATTTGTGTCATTATACTCCCAGTGGTCGTTACTGTCAGGTTTATCGTTAGAATTTTGGGCAACACCGCTATCAGCACTTGATGCAGGGCCATGGTAGTCACTGTTGCCTGTACAGCTCCACTTTGCATCAACAGTTGACGAATTTTTAAGAAGATAGGAAAAAGCTTTACTGTCGCTGCCACACTCTCCCAGTTTTTTAGGATAACCCTTATAGCAGTCAAACTCCCCGTCATTTGTATCATCGTCATCAGAGCAGTTGACATTTTGTTTATTTCCCCATGTAAATTCACCTTCACTTGTTATCCAGTCTGCATGAATATCATCAAGTGCAGACTGTACAGTTGCCGCGGTTGCCATTTCTGAAGAGATTTTTGCATTTGAAGAGAGGTGACTAAATTTTGGTATGGCAACTGCAGCCAAAACA
>JAMORM010000094.1 GCA_027063585.1 Sulfurimonas sp.
ACACTCTGAAGCAAAAGCTGTTTTTGTTTCCAAAAAACATCTTCAGACTATAGAAGAACTCGAAAATTCCAATATGAAGTTTGTTATACAACTTGATGATTTAACAATGGTAGATGAGTTGACAAATCATAGTTATATATCAAAATTTACACAAAAAATGCTTCCAAAGGAGTTGCCAAGACCGCATGAAGACGATATGGCTGCCCTCTTGTATACATCCGGGACTACAGGTCATTCAAAAGGTGTTATGCTCTCACATAAAAACCTTGTCACCAATGCAATGAGTGCTTATAAAAATGTAACCGTTTTACCTGATGACACTTTTTTATCCATTTTACCTTTAGCGCATACGTTTGAATGTACAGTCGGTATGATTTTACCTATTTTGCACGGTTCAGACATTGTATACATAGACAAAGCACCTACACCCAACGTTCTTATCAAGGCATTTGCGAGTGTGAAGCCGACAATGATGCTAAGCGTTCCTCTTGTTATTGAAAAAATATATAAAAATAAAATATTGCCGAAATTTACCGGTTCGTTTATTATGAGAATGCTCTATGGCATCCCTTTTATAAGAAAACTGCTTAATAAAATTGCTGGTAAAAAACTCATTGAAACCTTTGGCGGAAGAATAAAATTCTTCGGTATAGGCGGAGCAGCCCTCTCTCCATATGTAGAAACATTTTTGGCAGAGGCACAATTTCCTTACATTGTAGGCTATGGACTTACTGAGACTTCCCCTCTTATTGCAGGCGGAAGAATAGGATACCCTATTAAAATAGGCTCAACAGGCCTGCCTATGGTAGGTGTTGAAGTGCAAATAAAAAATGCCAATCCGCAAAACGGTGAAGGAGAAATCATAACGAAGTCTCCAAGTGTGATGATGGGTTATTATAAAGATGAAGAGCAGACAAAAGAGGTTATAAAAGAGGGTTGGTTCTATACCGGAGATTTGGGCTATATAGATGAAGACGGATACTTATTTATCAGCGGAAGAAGTAAAAATGTTATTATCGGTCCCGGCGGTGAAAATATATATCCTGAACAGATTGAAGCAGTCATTAACCAAAATGAAGCAGTATTGGATTCTCTTGTACTCGAACAAGACGGTAAACTTGTTGCCAGAATTCATTTAGATTATGAGTTGATTGATAAAATGTTTAAAGCACACAATATGCCGGAGAATGAAGTACGGCAAAAAATTGCGGAGTATTTAGAAAATATGCGCGTTGAAGTCAATTCACAGTTGGCATCTTTTGCAAAAATTCAAAAGTTTATAGAGCAAATAGAACCTTTTGTAAAAACACCGACGAAAAAAATCAAAAGATATCTTTATACAGAATAAAATACAAAGGATAATCGCATTAAAGATATAAATAAAATTTTGCATAAAGATGAATCGGTTTTAGTCAAAGCAGAAATATCAAATACATTCTATCTGCCGATTATAAAACTCTATGCCTTGGGAATGCTGCTTTTATTCATAGGTTATGAATATGAGCTAGGTGTTATCGGTGCAGTACTTATTATTAGAACCTTTTTAGTGAATTTAGATGAGATTAAAGAGAAAAAATCATATAACTGTCTGTTGACACAAGAAAGACTTATTATTTTAAAAGGGCATATGACGAAAGAAATTTTTCCCATCAACCTTGAAGAAATAAGAACAATTTACATTAAGCCTTTAAGTAAAAGATTTAGCAATATAATCAATGTAGGAACGTTAGAGGTTATTACAACTTCAGGCGGCAGGTATGTTATAAAAAACATAAAACAACCCTACCACTATCATAAAGCTATTATCGGAGATATTGTCAACGCTTAGAATTGAGGCTGAACAAAAGGTACAACTTGCTTTTTACGGCTTAATACACCATCTAGCCAGGCTTTATGGTTTTGAAGTTTTATATTAAATGCAGCTTCTATTTTTGATTCATCATCACTCACAACCAAAAGTTTAGAGCCCTCTTTCATAATGTCGGTTAAAAGAATCAGAACAGTATGTAAGCCGTTTTCTTCTTTCATTTTTTTCATATCTTCTAAGAGTTCATCTTCACGAGGTTCTAAAACAGAAATATCAACCATTTCAAGCTGTCCTATACCGACTTTTGTACCGTTCATATTAAACTCTTTATAATCACGTGTATTAAGTTCACGCGCACTGGCACCGTCAACTGCAGATTTAACTATAAACATTTCCATTGCAAGTTGTTTATAATCTTTTATGCCGGCAATCTCTGCTAATTCTTTGACTGCTTTTGTATCTACTTTAGTACATGTAGGCGATTTAAATATAACCGTATCACTCAGTATTGCCATCATCATTAAACCGGCAATTTCTTTTGGCACTTCTACGCCGTAACATCTGAACATTTCATAAATAACCGTGTTTGAACAGCCTATAGGTCGAATCCATGCTTCAAGTGGTGTATCAGTAGTCAAATCGCCCAATTTATGATGATCGGCAATACCGACAATAGTTGCTTCATCTATGTCATCTTGAAAATGTGCTTTATCAGTAGAGTCAACTATAAAAACTTTCTCACCTGCAACTGAAGTTTTAAGCACTGGCAGTTCACCGCCAAATGTATCTAATATAAATTGTGTTTCAGCAGTAATTTCACCTTGACGAGCAGGAATATACTCCTCTTTTTCTACTTTATTTTTTAAATAAGATAATGAAATCGCACCAATAATAGAATCACTATCAGGATTTTTGTGTCCAAAAACATATACAGACATAACAGACCTTTATTTTTTTTTGAATTATACTATACTTTTATAAATCTTACTTGAGCGAATTTAAAATTTGTAGCGATATTTTGAAAAGCTCAGCTTCACAAATTGGTTTTTTCAAGTGTCCTGCAATATCTGCCTTTACAGAATCCAAATCTTTGTCTTTTACTCTTGTTGTTACTAAAGTAACTATAGGTGCATCTGAAATACTTGCAATAACTTTAGATATGGCACTGTGCTCAGAGCATAAAATATCTATATCTATCAAGATCATGTCAAAAGGACTCTCTTTGAGTTTTTCTATCGCCTTTCTTGCACTCTCATATACATAAACACTTACAGCTGTATTATAAAAACTTTTTTGTACAACATTTTTTGTCCTGTTATCATCATCAATCACCATTATATTGGCACCACTTGGTCTTATAAGTGAAAAATCCACATTTGTATCATCCTTACATGTAAGAGTACTATCATTAAGTGCAATTTCAATACTAGGCAGATACAAAGTAAATACGGAACCTTTTGGGGTATTATTTTTAAAAGTCATATCTCCATGCATGAGTTGAGCCATTTTTTTATTGATAGATAATCCTAACGCTATATTTTCATTGCTAAATGCTTCAAATATTTTTTTTTGATTTATGGCTTCAACGCCTATACCGCTGTCTTGTACAGTAATAGAAAGATTAATGGAGTTTTTGAGTATATTTGCTTGATCAGCACTCATGATTACTTTTACATAACCCTCATTTGTAAATTTTATAGCATTTTGTACTAAGTTTTTTACTATTTCTTTGACTTTTTTTGCATCTACAATTAAAGAGTGTGGAACATTTTGATCCACTTGCATACTGAGTTGTAATCCTTTTTTCACCGCATCGTTTCTTTCTTCATCTATAATATCAGAAATCAGTTTTACAATATCCACTGCATGCTCTTCAATTTTAAAACTGTTGTTTTGCATATTTGTAGACCTGATTATTTTATTTACAAGTTCAAGTAACTGATTACCTGCTTTAAAAATATTTTGTGCATAATCAGCTTTTTGAGTATCTTGAAGCTCTTGTTTTAAAATATCGGCATTTATAATTATTTCATTGATTGGTGTACGTAGTTCTGTTTTGACATTTGATAAAAATTTGGATTTAATGTCGGATGCTTCTTTTGCAATTGTTTTGATGTCATAAACACGCTTTTTTTGTTTGGCAAGCTCTTTTTCAAGAGCTTCCATTTTTTTAATTTGTTCTACCACAAAACTTTTTTTCGTATCAGCATACCTGCCTTCTTGAATCATTGTGAATTCTTTCTTATTTGAAATGGCAATTTGTTTTTGGAGTTCTTTTATTTGTGATTTATATTTGTTTTTAAAGGACTTATAAATATAAAATATAATGACAACATCAATAAAAATTAATCCTAAAATTATTAGTTCGTCATACAGATACATAAGCCCTCCTTTCAATATTGCCATCTCAAACCAAACTAGTACATATCAGCGATTAGAAAAATATGCAATTGCAAGGCACAAAGTCGCAGAAGCTACTGGTAGCTTTTAGACTTTGTAACGAAGTCAAGTGTATGTTTTTCTAATCGTCCTTTGGATAACTCATAAAGAGGCAATCTGCAAAGCATCTATCATTCGACTTTACCAGTAAAGGCTTCACGATAGCTACTTCACATCTCACCTCTTTATGAGTTACTGCTATGCATTAGTTTGGTTTAAGATGACAATAATTATACCATTAAAATATTATTCCTCATGCAGCTTTAACTCTTTTTCAAGATATTCGCCGGTATAAGAACCTGTTTGCTTATGGTTTTTTGCCACCTCTTCAGGTGAGCCTTCAGCGATAATAAGACCGCCGCCGCTACCGCCCTCAGGTCCCATATCTATAATATAATCGGCATTTTTAATCATATCTAGATTGTGCTCAATAATCAGCATTGAATTGCCAAGTTCCACAAACTTATGCAGTACATTAGTCAGTCTGTCAACATCTGCAAAATGCAAACCTGTCGTCGGCTCATCCAAAATATAAAGAGTTTTTCCCGTATCTTTACGGCTTAACTCTTTGGAGAGTTTAATTCTTTGTGCTTCTCCGCCAGAGAGTGTTACGGCATTTTGTCCCAACGTAATATATCCCAGCCCGACATCTACAAGTGTTTTCATTTTTTGATGAATTTTAGGAATAGGTTTAAAAAATTCAAAGGCTTCATCTACACTCATTGCAAGTACATCTGCAATCGTTTTTCCTTTGTAAAAAACTTCCAAAGTCTGCTGGTTATAGCGTTTTCCTCCGCAAGCATCACACTTAACCATAATATCCGGTAAAAAATGCATCTCTATTTTGTTTTCACCCTCGCCCTGACACTTCTCACAGCGTCCGCCTTTGACATTAAAAGAGAATCTTGATGCCGTATAACCTCGTATTTGACTCTCTTTTGTTTGGGCAAAGAGGTTACGAATTTCATCCATTACGCCTGTATAAGTTGCCGGATTACTTCGAGGTGTCCGTCCTATCGGGCTTTGATCCAAATAGATAACCTTATCTACATGTTCAAGTCCGTTTATTTCTACACCGGCAACTTTATTGACTTTACGTGCATGATTGAGCAGTTCCCTTGCTGTTGGTAGCAGCGTCTGCAACATCAGTGAACTTTTTCCACTTCCGCTGACTCCAGTGATGCAGACAAAGTTATTAAGTGGAATTTTAGCATTCAAATTTTCAATATTGTTAATAGTTACATTTTTAATTTCTATCCATTTGTCTTGAGGGCGTCTGTAAAAATATTCTATTTTCTTGCGGCCATAAAGATAATCAGCTGTTAAGGTTTTTGCTTTTTTCAGTTTTTCTAACGTTCCGCTAAAAACGACTTCCCCACCGAATTTTCCAGCACCGCTACCAATATCTACGATAAAATCGGCATTTTCTATCGTCTCTTTATCATGTTCAACAACTATAACACTATTGCCTTTTTCCTGCAAACTTCTTAATGTTCTGATAAGCTTTAATGTATCACGTTCATGCAGTCCGATACTCGGCTCGTCAAGTACATACATAACACCGGTAAGTCCTGAGCCGATTTGCGATGCTATACGAATTCTTTGTGCTTCCCCTCCGCTTATGGTTCTTGCATCTCGCCCCAAAGTAATGTAACCCAATCCTACATCATAAAGAAAAAAGAGCCGCTCTTTTATCTCATTGAGTATCGGCTCTGCTATCATTCTCGACTGCGTGTCAAAGTATGAAAAATTCTCTTCATTGGCAAAAAAATCATACGTTTTGGCTATAGGCATTTCAAGCAGTTGTGCTATTTGTGTATCGGCTACTTTTACTGCCAAAGACTCTTTTTTAAGCCTGTGTCCGCCACAAACATCACAAACCTTTTCACTCATATAATCAGCCAGCTCT
>JAMORM010000095.1 GCA_027063585.1 Sulfurimonas sp.
CCCCCAAAACGGCGGTGTCGGAACGGGAACGTCACGCGAGGGCATTTTTATCTCAGAAAGAGGCGGAATGATATACTCTTTGATCTCTTTATGTTCAATGACAGGGGCATCAGGATGCAAATTAGTATCAAAATTACCGGCTTCTATGCGGCTCATAGCAGTTACTCCGTCAAAAGCATCTTTACAGTAAAAGATAGGTCCGTCATATGCAGGTCGACAAAAATCATCTATAAAAGCTCTTGTAAGAGCTGCTCCGCCTAAAAGCACAGGGATTTTAATACCGTGTTCCTGCAGCGTATTTAAATTTTCCAGCATAACCTGCGTTGATTTTACCAAAAGACCGCTCATGCCAAGCGCCTGCGCATTTGATTCTTTGAGTGTCTCCAAGAAGTTGTCAAGTTCTACTTTTATGCCAAGGTTGATGACTTTATAGCCGTTGTTGGAGAGGATGATATCCACAAGGTTTTTTCCGACATCATGGACATCTCCTTTGACGGTTCCAAGTATAAGTGTTGTGTCTGTCTCTTTTTCAATTTTCGGCAAATAAGGTTTGAGATGGTCTACTGCTTTTTTCATAGTTTCTGCGGACTGCAATACAAAAGGAAGTTGCATCTGTCCTGAGCCGAAAAGTTCACCGACAACTTTCATAGCATCAATTAAAATTTCATTTACTATTTTTTCAGGAGCTATTTTTTTTCGAGCCTCTTCAACAAGAGGAATCATTCTGTCTTTGTCTCCATCCATTAAAAGTTTTGCTATTTTTTCTTCATCGCTCATTTTGAGGTACTCTTCATCGACGGCATCATTGTCCACAGCTTCTTTGGATGAGAAGTGCTCAATAAAGGTAAAAAGTGCTTCCCCGTTTGGTTTGCGGTTAAAAATCAAATCATTACAAATTTCCTGATCTTCTTTAGGAATTTTATTGAGTGGAATGATATGTTTTACATTGATAATGACCGAAGTGAGTCCTGCTTGGACACAGTGGTGTAAAAACATAGAGTTGAGATAAGGTCGTGCATCTTTATCAAGCCCAAAAGAGATATTTGAGAGTCCTAAAATAGCGCCGACTTCGGGATGTTTTTGTCGCAGTTGTCGAATGGCTTCAATAGTATTAATACCCGCATCAAAATACTCTTCGTCACCGGAACCGAGTGTAAAGGTTAACACATCAAATACAAGGTCTTCTTTTTTAATTCCGTGGCGATTGGTTGCCAAATCAATAATACGTTCAGCTACTTTGAGTTTATCTTCAACAGTTTTTGCCATTCCTTTTTCATCAATCGTCAGGCAGACAAGACTTGCCCCGAATTTTTTTGCCAGTTGACACACCGCATCAAATTTCGGCTCGCCGTCTTCGAGGTTAACTGAGTTGAGTATCGGCTTGCCTCCGATGTGTTTGAGTGCAGTTTCAAGCCCTTTCGTTTGAGTAGAATCGGGCATGAGCGGCAGAGCGATTTTTTGGGCATACATTGCCATCACTTCGGTCATATCTTTTGTTTCATCCCGTCCTGCAAATCCGACATTGACATCAAGGACATGTGCGCCTGCACGAACCTGCTGCTGAGCAACGGAGAGTGTGCCTTCGTAATCTTCGGCTAAAAGAAGTTCGCGAAAGGCTTTTGAACCTGTTGCATTTGAACGTTCTCCGACAAGAAGTGGTGCGGGTTCTTGCATAAGGGGAACGGTGTTAAAAAGTGAAGCGATGGAATTTTGCTGTGATCCTGAGGGTGCTTTAGGTGTAACTGTTGTGACTTTATCAACAAGCGCACGAATGTGCTGTGGGGTCGTTCCGCAGCATCCTCCTAAAAAGCTCACACCGTCATACTCTAAAAACTTCTCCTGTTGTGCAACAAACTCATCAGGTCCCATCGGATAGTAAGTGTAGCCTCCACGGTTTTGCGGCAGACCTGCATTTGCATGAACACTAATCGGCTTTGCCCAGAGTTCACTGAGTGTTTTTACATGTTTGAGTACCTGCTCAGGTCCTGTTCCACAGTTAAATCCAAGAGAAAGAATGTCAAAAGGCTCCATAATGGTTGCAATTGTCTGGGCATCCGTTCCTATAAGCATTGTTCCGCTGAGCTCAATCGTAACAGAGACCATAATGGGAATCTCTACCTCTTTTTGTCTGCATGCTTCTTGTATGGCATGCAAAGCAGCCTTTATTTGTAGTGGGTCTTGGGCAGTTTCTATCAAAAATACATCGACACCGCCATCGATAAGGGCGAGACAAAATTCAGTATATCCTGCATACATCTCATCATAAGTGATATGCCCAAGTGATGGAAGCTTGGTTCCCGGTCCTATGGAACCTAAACAAAAACGGGGATGCTCGGGGGTTGAAAAAGCTTCACACTGCTTTTTTACAAGCTCTGCGCCTGCACGTGTCAGCTCATATGCACGCTCGGCAATATTGTATTCATCTAAAACCCAAGAGAATGAACCAAAGGTGTTTGTGGTGATGAAATCGGCTCCGGCAGTAAGATAGGCATGAAATATTTCATTCATTATCTCAGGTGCCGTTACATTGAGTAGTTCGTTACAACCTTCATTGCCTTCCCACGCTTCTTTTGGGATTTTATCATCACGTTGTTGCAACTGCGTACCCATTGCTCCGTCTATAATGAGTGGACGTTTTTTAATAGTTTCTAAGATGTATTGTTTTGTTGTCATAAGATCAAATCTTTTTTATTTAAATATTTTCTAATTTTAGCATGATTGGATATAAAATTTACTGTATTAGAGATATCGATTTTGTTTTTTAAGCTAAATATTCAATAAGTTGACGAAATAATAGTAAAATATATTGACTTTAATCGTCAAATAAGTATATAATGACGATGAAAATCAATAATAAGAGAGGTTTAACCGTTAAATGACCATTGTCTATATACGCCCGGATAAGAATTTTTTATCTGCTCATGAACAATTACAGTATATAAATTCTTATGCAGTAGCAAAAAACTTTACTATTGATGATGAATTTGTAGATTATACCTCACAAAATAAGCGTGTAGATGAGCGTGTGAATGTGACATCTTATTTTCAGTCAAAAGAAGAAGTAACACTGCTTATATATGATGTTTGGGTTTTAACAACAAATATGGAAGATTTGATTCAGATGATGAGTTGTTTGTTGAAAAACAAATATACGATACACATTGTAAAGCATTCTGTTATACTTTCCCAAGAAAGTAGTGCAATGTTGATTTTAGGGCTTATGGATCAGTTGTGCCAGAAGTTAAAAAATGATGCAAAACGAAGAATAGGCAGACCCAAAGGAAGTAGATCGAATTCTAAATTTGATGTTTATTTAAATGAAATTATTGAGTACATCAAAGAGAAAAAAAGTGTGAGTGAGATGGCACGCCTTTTACATGTAAGCAGAAGTTCTCTTAAAGATTATATTGAATCCAGAGAATTAAAACAGGTGGCTTTTGGTTCATTGATTACACATACACAAAAAGATGCAGAAGAACAGGTTATCAACACAATAACCTGTTCAAATTAATTTATAGGAGAAAAAACAAAAATGAGTAAAGAAAAAAAAGGTATAACAATACCAACACCATGGAGAATCAAGAGATACTATGTGTATGCACTCGCAACAATTGTGGCTTTGGTATTACCATGGATTAAAGTAAATGGGCATCATTTCTTTTTATTAAGTTTTGACAAAATGAAATTAGACCTTGCTTTTGTGCAGTTTGATATGCAAGAGCTGTATTTGATGCCGTTTTTGCTAATGCTGCTTTTTATAACTATTTTTGGTATGACGGTTTTAGGTGGTCGTGTATTTTGCGGATGGGTATGTCCACAGACTGTGTTTCGTGTTATTTATCGCGATTTGATTGAGACTAAACTGCTACATTTACGTAAGCGTATAGGCAATAAACAGCAAGAGCCGGATATGTCTAAACCTGAAAATAAGGTGAAAAAATTTATTGCTATTTTAATTTGGACAGTATTGGCACTTATAGCAGGGGCTGATTTTATGTGGTATTTTATTCCGCCGGAGACTTTTTTCAAATACTTAAGTAATCCTAGTGAACACATGACAATGATTGGATTTGTTGTCGGTATTGCCGCTTTTTTAATTTATGATATTGTATTTTTGAAAGAAAATTTTTGTATTTATGTCTGCCCATATTCTCGTGTTCAGTCCGTACTGTATGATGAGCATACTATTATGGCACTTTATGATGAACATCGTGGTGGAAAAATCTATGAAGATGATCATGGAGTACATAAAAAACTTGTGAACAAACAAAAAGAGTTACAGGCAATTGATCCAAATGCGGAATGTACAACATGTGAGAAATGTGTAACAGTGTGTCCGACACATATCGATATCCGTCAAGGGCTTCAACTTGAGTGTATTAACTGTTTGGAGTGCGTGGATGCCTGTACAACGGTTATGGGTAAACTTGGTAAACCTTCTCTTGTTACATGGTCTAGTGATTATGAAATAGTTGAAAGGAAAGGAAAAACTAAATATTTCCGTCCAAAAGTTATAGCATATATGATTTTACTTGTAGGTCTTATGTTCGCACTTGGATACATGAGTACAACAAAAGAGCATATGCTTTTAAATATTAATAAAGAGACAAGACTTTACTCAGTAAAACATCTCTCAGATAATAAATTTTCTGTTGAAAACTCTTATGTTTTCTTATTGCAAAATACAGAAAATAAGCCGATGAAATTTTTCTTTGAAGTTATTCCTCCAAAAGGTATGGAAGGTAAAATTCAAATTGTAAAACCGTCAAAACCGTTTAGAGTCGTACCTAATGTGAAGAAGAAAAAAATTGTAACATTGAGAACGACAGAAATGTTGGCCGACGATAAAAGAAAAGATACGATTATTCCTATTACTATTCATGCTTATGCATTGGATAAAGACGGAAAACCAAGTAAAATAATTTCTGTGCTAAGACATACAATCTTTGTCTTCCCTAAAAAAAGTATTCTACTTAACACCAAATAGGTTCAATAAAAAATCACACAATATAGAGTGTGGTTTTTTATCACATTCCTCACAAATAAACAAATAATTTTCCCCTCAGCATAAAAATTTGCTATAATTCGCTTCTATTTACAAATTTAAAATCAAAGGTAATAATTTATGGCATTTTCCAAAGAAAATAGACAAGGTACTATTTATGGTATCATCTTTGTTGCGATTTTTGCAGCTGCTGCAACTTCAATAGCACAAATACCATTCGTTAAATCACTTGGAATCTCTCCTCTTGTAATTGGTATAGTTCTGGGTATTTTTTATGCAAATACACTGCATAACCACATTCCTAGTGCATGGAGCACGGGTATCACATTTTCCGGTAAAAAGATACTTCGTTTCGCAATCGTTTTTTATGGATTTCGTATAACATTTCAACAGATTATGGATGTTGGACTCAGTGGTTTTACCGTCTCACTAATTATGCTCTCAACAACTTTTTTACTTGGTACATACCTAGGAGTAAAAGCGTTTAAAATGGATAGGGATACATCAATGCTTACTGCAGCAGGCGCTTCTGTTTGTGGTGCGGCAGCAGTTTTGGCGACAGAACCTGTTTTAAAAGCTGAAGGCTATAAAACTGCAGTAGCGGTTTCAATGGTTGTGCTTTTTGGTACGATTTCTATGTTTTTATATCCTGTTTTGTATGCATCAATCATTGAACCTGCAACAGGATTTTTGCACATGACACCGGAACAGTTTGGTATATATACAGGTGGAACAATTCATGAGGTTGCACAGGTTGTTGCTGTACCTGCTTCCATCCCGGGTGCACCTGAAGTAATGGCAAATTCAGCAGTTATTGTAAAAATGACTCGTGTTATTATGATTGCTCCAATGCTTATTATTTTGGGTATTTATTTATCTATGCAGGCAAAAAAAACAGGAAAAGCAGGTGGTAAGCTACAGCTTGTAATTCCTTGGTTCGCGGTATATTTTATCGGTATGGCTGGATTTAACTCTTTAGATTTAGTACCTCACGCTATTGTTGGAACTATTAATACTATTGATACCTTTCTTTTAACTATGGCAATGACAGCACTTGGAATGGGAACAATATTTTCTAAGTTTAAAGGGCTTGGACTTGCACCGCTTTATACTGCCGGTGTGATGTTTGCTTGGTTAGTTGT
>JAMORM010000096.1 GCA_027063585.1 Sulfurimonas sp.
ACTCAAAAAAGGAAAGCCGAGTTTGCCGTTAGAGTCTATAAAATGTGATTCAAGGTTGAAACTGTCTGCAACAAGACTCATATCAAAAGTAGGTACTTCAAAGCTGTCAAGATTTTCAAGAGAACGTCCCTGCATAAGCTCTGTCATAGTTCGCTCTAATGAAACTTCAAGGATGGGATGCGCTCCAAAAGAGACAAAGAGTGTTGCATTTTCAGGATTGATGAGCGATATGGCAGTTACGGGAAACTGCCCGCCCAAAGAGGCATCAAGCACTTCGACTCTATAGCCGAGTTTTTGCAGCGTTTGTACATCTTCATAAACTTTTGGAAAACTTTCTACAACTTCATCAGGAAATTTCGGCAAAGCATAACCGTTTTTTATGATCTCTATTTTTGAATAGCGCTCAAATATTTCACTTAAAGCCTGTACTTTTGCCTCTAAAGGCGTATTGCCCGTTGCTAAACCGTTACTCACGTAGAGATTGCTTAAAATATTAAGCGGTATAGTAACACGTTCTTGTGTGGATTGTTTGACAAAAGGAAGGGCAACGATTTTGTCTTCATAGTCGCTGTTAAAATCCACTAAATCCTCAGGTGAGAGATTGCCCTCAGGATTATAAACAGCCATAAGTTCATCACTAAGATACGTTTCATCAAAAGAAAAGGCAATTTCATCAGGGTAATATTTTCTGTTTGGCAAATGAAAATCTATAAAAAAGTTATTTGTCTGCAAGCGTTCAATATACTCACCCAAAGCACTCGCCACAGAAGCATCACTAAGTACACCTTTACCGTTTGAGTAAATATGTCTGGGTGCCTCTTGTGAGCTGAGATTCACCGAATAACAGTGAGAAAGGGGATTCTTCTGCTCTTGAAAAACTGTCTCGCATCCGACATCAGACAAAACAGCTTTCATCGTAGAGATAGAGTTTTGAAGCGGAGCCTCTTTTGATAAAAAATTCATTAAATATTTTTTCCTGCATTATTTATTGTAATTATATCTAATTTAGACAATTGTGCAATTTTAATAAACTTCTTTTCTGTGAACTATTCTAATGAGAGTAATAACCAAAATATCTTTTCCAATAAGTGAAGATTTACTCAAGATTTACTCACAGGGGTATAGTTTTAAAAGGCTTTTCTTTTTTTTAAAATCTCAATTTCTTCTAAATTATCTCATCATAAGCATGGTGCTTACAATAGACACATAACGTTTGGCTATATATTGTTTTAGTTTATAGTTGTTCTTTTTTTTGCTCCTACAAGCCAATACGAAATAGCCAGACCGACAATAACAGCAGCAATAATCAATAATTCTTCCCCTTTTTCAGCAGATAGAGAATATATCAATATTTTTCTAATAAGCGCGGCCATGGCAAGCATGATAAATGCACCTATGGCAAACCCTTTGCCTTGTAAATGATTGATTTCCTCATGAATTAATTCGATAGAAGCCCACAAAACAAGTAAGCTACCAAGAACTGTTAATATTCCTTTTTCAATTTTTATATCAGTAAAAAATAACAGATAAATATCATAGAGAAAAAGTCCTATGGCAAAAAATGCTACCAGTGCCAATGCACCTGCCAAAAAATAGTTGATGTATGAATTAAAATTTTTCAAACCTGATAAAATATTTTTTTCAATTTTAGAGAGAGACAAAAACTTGCCCAACTCTTCTTCTCTATAGGAACTTGTTAGTACATCAAGATTCATATCAATTATTTTTTCAACAGCTCTTATTTCTTGTACATGATGTTTTTTGTCTTTGAAGTTTTCTTCTATACTGGCGAGTATAAAAGTTCGGACATAAGTAAATGCAGAGTTGACATAGTGTGTTGGTAAACCAATTTTGACATGGATTTCACCTATTTTATATAGATACATAAAATAGGGCATATCATATTGCCCACAAAAAAGGTTTATAAACCACTCTTTAATTTTTTTTCTGTGGTAAGCGATAATATCTTTATTCTTTAAAAATTGAGCAGTTTTACCAAAACCCCATATATAATCATAAAACCCATCTATAAATTCATCAGCAAGTTTTTCCATGCGAGGTTGAAGTTCTTTTAAAATTTGAGCTTCTTCATCAGTAAATTGGTAATGATCTTTTAAATTTCTATAATGTTGCATTTACATTCCTTTTTATAGTGTTATCAGTTTTGTAGCATAACGTTTGTCTTGAGAAATAGGAAGCCGCGCTTTGGCTTCCTTTTCTCTCGAAGATTTTGTTATACTAATCTGTATGTATTTGTGATAGACTCAACTACTAAACCTGTTCTATCTTGTCCAGCACCACAATGCACTAAGATAGGTTGCTTCATTTTTTTATACTCTTCATTTATAATTTTTAAGTCATGATTATTAACTGGTGGATTTTGATAATCTTCAATACTAATGTGAAATACATTAAAACCTTCTTTTTTGTAAAATCCAATTAAATCATAATTTATACTTTCATAGTACGTATTTATTTCTTCATTACTAAGTAAACATATAATAGACTTAATATTCAAATTTTTCCATTTATTTATAGTTTCATTGAGTGTATTTAAGGATACAGATTTATTTGGATAGCCAGGTCTGTGTGATTGTGCTAAGATATTTCTTTTAGCCCATATAGAGTTTTTTTCTTTTTGTTCTTGCTCGGTCTTTTCTATTTTTTTATCTTTTAAAATATCTTTTGATGTTTTTGTATCACTGCTATCATCAAACTCTAAATCTTTTCTAAGACATCTTCTAGCCTTATAATAAGAGTCAATAAGCTTATTTAATGATAACTCATTATTAGCAAATTTATACGATGCTTGATATGTTTTTAAAATTAATGTTCTTGTTTCGTATTCCATAAATAAACCAGCTTCGCCATACAACTCTTCTAACAATAAATCTGCTGTTTTAATTATTTGTTGCTTATTGTTTTCTATGTATGCGTGATGTTCTTTTGGGTATTCTATATCTCTTACTGAACCAAGAAGTTTAAATGTTTTATTATAGAGAGCATATCTTTTATCTAGTCTTTTAAAGAGTAAATCTTTTTCCATGGAAATTTTTTGTTCATGCTCCCAAGTTTTTTGAGTCTCTTTTAATTTATAGTAATTAAATATTCCTCCAACAATAGATACTATAAGTGCACCTAATGCAGTAATAAGTTCAATTGACATATTTTCAATCCTTTTTAGATAAATGTAGTATAACTATTTATTTAACACCATTATAATAACATCAATCTTAAATCACAGTATTAATAAGCAAAAATTATGCACTCCTAAAGAAAGAAATATCGATAAATATGTCAAATTTTATGACAAAATGTTATATTTATCGATATTTGTAGTCTTTAAAATATTATTCTTAAAAATAAAGTGTATATTTTATGCTGTATGTGTAAATAACAGCCTATTTTGTATGTTATTTTTTATATATTGTACATAACATACAAAATGTCACTTAAAGGTATGAGACAACGCCTCTTTGTATTTCACAAGTTTTTCTTCAAATTTCATACTGGCGTAGGCTGGAGAAGTGGAGGGAAGTAGGACTTTTTTAATTTGTAAATGTTTGTATTCTTTGTTAAAAATCTGTTCTGCTTTTTTCCCTGTAAACAAGATGGTTTGAATGTTTGGGTATTTGGCTAACAGTATTTCAAAATTATTGACTGTTATATTTTTCAGGTTAGTATCGCTGGAATTTTTTGCTTCTCTTTGCAGACTCGATGCACTGTCAAAAAGGGCTATGTTGTGTTTTTTGCAAAGGGCAATCTTTTCTTCTTTTGTTTGCACGGGTTCTTTGTAAATGGCAGCTAAAATAGACCAGAACTGATTTCGCGGGTGGGCATAGTAAAAGCCCTCTTCAAAAGATTTTATACTGGGAAACGAGCCGAGTATCAGTACTTTTGAATCAGAAAATATAAGTGGTTCAAAGGTATGATGTTCTGTCATAAATGTCTTTATTTTTTTCCAAAAAACTTATAATAAAAATCTTTCACAAGGCGCATTTTTGTCCGGCTCAGAACCAGATTACCGCTTTTTATTTCTCCGCTTGTTACCGTTGTTCCTGCTGCTATCATCACGTCATCTTCTATGGTTACGGGAGCTACAAGCTGGGAGTCGCTGCCTATGAAGACATTTTTACCGATGCGTGTTTGGTATTTGTTTTTGCCGTCATAGTTACATGTAATGGTGCCTGCACCTATATTTGTGCCTTCATCTATTTGAGCATCACCTAAATAACTTAAGTGTCCCGCTTTTACACCTTTGAGTGTTGATTTTTTCACTTCAACAAAATTACCTATGTGGGTATTTTCTATATTTGAGAGCGGTCGCAGATGTGCCATCGGTCCACAGTCTGAGTTTTTTACAACACTCTCTTCTACAACACTGCCGGCTTTTATATGGGAGTTTATAATCTTACTTTCTCCTGTAATGCGGCAGCCGTTTTCTACTATACATTCCCCCTCAAATACTACGCCTTCTTCGATGTAAATTGTCGATGGAAGTTGCATGCTTACACCCGCATTCATCCATTTTGTATGAATTCTATTTTGCATGATCTCTTCTGCATCTGCAAGATCTTTTTTAGAATTTACTCCCTTGAACTGCTCTTCATCCACAAGTAAAGGAACTATGCTGCTTTCATCTTCATTTGCCATAGCTATAATGTCTGTCAGGTAGTATTCCTGTTGGGCATTATCATTACTTAAATCAGGAATGTATTGTTCTAAAATTACTTTTGAAAAGGCATATACCCCTGCATTGACGGTTGTAACATTCAGCTCTGCATCATCAGCATCTTTTTGTTCTACAATGTATTCAACATGATTGTTGCGTATAATGACGCGACCGTATCCATCTGGATTTTCAAGGTCAAAAACACTCATAATTATGTCGGCTTCAAGTTCTAAAAAGCCCTTGAGAGCATCTGAAGTGATGAGGGGCATATCTCCGTTGAGTACCAGAACTTTGTCATGTTTTGGTTCTACCTGCATCATGGCGCCACCTGTTCCCGGGTAGTTTTTTGCATCTTGTTCTACAAAATTAATATCTTCAAAATAGTTTTGCATACTTTCAATAACAGCCTCTTTTTGGTGGGCAATGACCACAGTAACATCATCAGAAATTTTACGAGACTCTTTTATAATATAGTAGAGCATAGGTTTCCCGCTAATTGTGTGTAAAACCTTTGCCTTTGATGATTTCATACGGCTGCCTTTTCCTGCTGCCAAAATAACGACACTTATATTTTCTTGTTTCATATCTGCTCTTTGATTTAATATACAGTTTGTCAAAACTCAGTTAAGTTTTTTGGAACCTAGGTTTTAACCTAGTCTGATTTGCCTTAAAGCCTAAAAGGCGAAGCTAAAGCATCGCTCCCGAGTATAAAATAAAACTAGTTTTGATTTACCGCGATTTTAATGCGTAATGTTACCATTATTTAATTATAAAGTGTATAATTTCAAACTTATTTATGTTTGCTTACATGTAATAAGATATTTTAAACAAAAGAAGAATTTCTCCTTGAAAAGATTTACACAAACACAACTTATCATCTATATCAGTATATTTTTTATTTTATTTGACAATTACAGCTTTTTTCATAATGTATTGCAGGTTTATCCTCTTAATTGGCATAACATTGGCTTTTTAATTTCGCTTGCGGTTATTCTTGTCTTTTTTATGATATTCCTTTTGAGCCTGTTTTGTTACAAGTATACGCTTAAACCGATTCTTATCACACTGCTTTTAGTCTCATCACTGACAAACTACTTTATGAACAGCTATCATGTTGTCATAGATGCAAGTATGATAAGAAATACATTGCAGACAAATATGCATGAATCTTTAGATTTAGTAACACTCAAACAGGTTTTGTATTTTGTCTTTTTGGGTCTTTTGCCGTCATATTTGGTATATAAAGCAAAAATACAATACAGACCGTTCAAACAAGAATTTTTTGCACGCTTAAAACTTGTCGGGCTTTCTTTAGCGATTATTCTTGCATCATTCTTTTTGTTTAGTAAATTCTATACCTCATTTGTACGAGAACATAAGCCTTTACGCTAC
>JAMORM010000097.1 GCA_027063585.1 Sulfurimonas sp.
ACTGCAATTAAGTTCATGCCTCACTATAATACTTTTTTTATTGCTCCATTGTGAAGTCTCTTTGTATTTTGTCGGTCCGAATATCGCAACTGTTGGTACCTGATATGCCGCTGCGACATGCATAGGCCCGCTGTCGTTTGTTATAAAAAGAGAACACCCTCCGATGTTGACACATAACTCCTGTATGTTTGTTTTTCCTGCTAAATTCGTGAAGTTCTTTACATGTAACGCTTCGAGATTCTCTTGAATTTCATTTGCCATTTCGACTTCATTGGGTCCGCCGAATATAATGATGTCATATTTTTGGCTAAAATATGCCGCAACCTGGGCGAATCGTTCAGGATACCATCTTTTTGCACTGCCGTATGTTGCCCCCGCATTGATGCCGAGCATAGGTTTTTTAAATTGTTTTGCTTGTGTATAAAGCTTGAGAGGTGGGATTTTTTTGTCGAAATTATCCACATTAGCCATTGCGATTTGCGTGTATTGTTCTACTAAATGTTGATTGGTTTTTATTTTTGGCATATGTGAGAGAAGTAGTCTTGAGTGCCATGAAGCTCTTGCGCAGCAGATGACCGTTTGGGTCAGCCGCAACAAAAGAGTAGAGTGAATCTGGTCTCGAAAGCTGACCGCCATATGAAATGTACCCAACTCTTTTGCCAGTTTATAGGTTGCCAATAGACGAGAAGGCGCTTTTTTTGTTTCATCTACTATGGCTCGTTCACATAAAGGATGATATTTTAATGCTTCTATACTGGCGTAACTGCCGATGAAAGTGAATTTTGCATTGGGATAGGAGGATGCTAAAAGTTCTATGGCAGGTGTCGCCATAACGGCGTCACCGAGCCAGTTCGGAAGAATAATTAAGATTTTCATAATATTATATCCTCTCGCTCGCATTTATATGTTTTGGAACCTCTTTTGTGATAAAAACATACACAGGAGAAGAACCGATATCTATAATATCCTGTGTGAGTCTCTCTCCGGTTTTAGAATAAACTGCAAAAAAATCTTCATTATTGAGTGTTGTCTCTTTGAGTGACCAATGAATCTGTAAAAGTTGTTCTTCTATTAACACTTGAAAAATATAGTAGCCTCGTTTGATGTCTAAGCGTAAAAACTGTGCATTTTTCAGTGTTTTATACATGTACTTGTAGGTATGAAAAGCTTCTCTTTTTTTGATGCCTTCTCTGTTGTCTACAAGCCCGTACCCCGGAGCGATAAGCTGGTGCCAAGAGATGGAATCAATCTGCTGTGAGGCAAATGCCAAAAGATAGTAGCGAAGCATAAAGTCGGCATATAAATCTTCACTGACACACTCATGTTCACTGGTCGGTGCATATGGAACAGTATGTGAAATCGGCCAATTTACTTCAGTTACATGTAACTCCTGTTTTGTTTTTGGAGAAAGCCAAACAAGTGTACTTAGGAGCGCTATTTTATCTGTGAGTGTGAAACCAAGCTGTGTATTTTCGGGTGCTCCACGTCTGTCAACATATAAAAGTGCCGCAACTCCATCATATTTGCATTTGCAAAAATTAAAAAGAGTATGCACGGTAAAATAGAATTCAAAATCTATTACTTCGCTGCCGAGGAGTTTGATGTCTGGAAATTCATCGGTTTTTAAATCATAAGCAACTTTGTAAAAATTAAGATATTCACGAACTGAGAAAAATCCCCATTTTGCGCGATTGATTGTAGAACCGATCTCATACATTGCCACTGTATTACCAAGATTTGAAAAGATGAGATGTAAATCTTTTTTTAAAAGTGTTAAATCTTCTACATGTTCTCTATCTTGGAGTATTTTAAGTGTGATTTTTTTACCACTGTTTTGCAGGATGAATGTTTTGAGTGCGTCAAGCTTATCCATTTCCCAGAGTTTAAAACGTAGCAGTATACTTTTTATTTCCAACTCTTGCACCATCTTTTGGGTCTCTTGCGGCTCTCTCTGCCAGTCTATACCTAAAGAAAAAAATTCTGAGGAGTTTATCTCTTTTCTTTTTACAAAAGGCATCATTAAAATACTTAATGGAAGTATAATTAACGATGAAAAGAGTGTATATAAAAGAGATGCACGCTCTTTTTTACGCATCGTTTTTTTATATGCTTTGTCTTGCAGTAGTGCCGGTTGGTCGGAATAATCATCCCATGTAAAAGGTTCTTTCATAAGTGGGATTATACCTTTTTTACGATAAAATACATAAAAATTATGAAGTTTTTTTGGAACCTAGGTTTTAACCTAGGCTGATTTGCTTAAACGCCTAAAAGACGAAGCTAAAGCATCGTTTCCGAAAAAAATAAGATTAGTTTTGAATTGTTTTGTTAGGATGATGTAAAATGAGAATATTGGTCGTGCGTACAGATAAGTTGGGTGATTTTATAACAGCACTACCGGCTCTGTATGTGCTTAAACAACACAATCCTGAAAATAAAATTATTGTACTTGTTTCGCCTTTAAACAAAACGTTAGCGCTTACATGTAATTTTATTGATGAGGTGATAGTCGATGATGGACAAAGTAGTGTTTATGAACTTTCTCGTAAGCTCAAAAATGCAAATATTGATGCTTCATTGACACTTTTTTCAAATACAAGAGTAGCGCTTGCACAGTTTTTGGCAGGTATAAAAACACGAATAGCCCCTGCGACAAAAATAGCGCAGATTTTTTACAATAAACGCGTCAAACAAAGACGAAGTGAAGTAAAAATGACCGAGTTTGAATACAATCTTGCACTTACAAAAGCACTCTTTCCCGATATCAATCTGGAATATACAAAGCCACTGTTGCAATTTGATGATGCCAAAGAAAAATATCAGGAGTTTTGTAAAAATAACAATATAACAAAAGATGTCATAGCCTTTCATGTCGGTTTTGGCGGATCCTCCGATGACAACTGGAATTTAGATGAGTATGAAATCTTAATCCGTGAAGCCTTATATGTAAACAAGTATAACGTAGTATTAACATTTGGACCAGATGAAAAAAGCTTGAAAGAGGAGATGCAAGAACGCTTAAAAAACACCGATATCGTGTTTTATCTCTCAACCGACGGTATAGTAAATTTTGCAAAGCTTATCAGTAATTTTAAACTTTTTGTCTCTACATCAACAGGGACTTATCATTTGGCATCTTTAGTAGGAACGCCGACAATGACATTTTTTGGTGATTCTAAATTTGCCAGTGCAGCACGATGGAAAAGTGTGGGCGATGAAAAACTGCAAACGCATTATATGCTTCCATTAGATCAAACAAAGCGAAAAGAGATTTTTGAGATAGTAAAAAAAGATCTTTTAGGGCAAGGTTAAAATCTTGCTTCTGAGGAGTAAAGAAATTAGCATGTTTTTTTTGAAACCTAGACTTCAGTCTAGGCTAAATAGGATTATAAAGTAATTTTTTTCTACTTCTCAAGTTCTTTATTATATTCATATAACTTCATATATTTATAGAAATTCGTCACCATATGCGAGTAGGCAATGACAAGTCCTACATAACCGTCACGAAATCCCTGTTTGAAAAAGTATGTTTTTATAAATGAATAGGCTCCGTTAAAAAAGGCTTTTGTCGGAGATGAAGATTTTTTGCCTGCATTGTTCTTTGCAAAAAGTGTTGAGTATGTGTTGGCTTTGTTGACAAACTGCTCAATACTTTGGTAGCTGTAATGTAGTACATTTCCCTCTAATAGTTCTGTTTGTAAATCCTGAGTAATAATATCTTCATGCACGTCATTGTCATTGTAACGGGTGATGTTTTTATTGTAAAGACGTTTGATTTTTTGATTGTTCCAACCGCAGTGTTTGACCTCTATGTTTTTATAAAATGCTCTGAAATTGAGGATGTAAACGGTTTGTGTATCAAGTTGTTTTGTTTGCAGAGTTTGAAGAAGTTTGTCATCAAGCACTTCATCACTATCAATGATAAGAATCCAGTCATTTTTGGCAAAATCTGCCGCTTTGTTTTTAGTCCAGCCGAAGCCTTTAAATTCGCCTTGGACCAAGTTTACATTTGAAAACTGTTTCGCCATTTGGATTGTTTTGTCGGTAGAACCATTGTCATACACCACAACATCATCAAATTTACGCAGAGCTTCTAGCGTCTTTTGTATGGTTGCTTCGTTGTTTTTTGCAAGAACTACTACAGAAATATTATGTATCATTTAATTACCGACTATTTTTTTTATAAATGCTTTGAATCTAAATTTTAGCATATTTTTTAAACCAAATATGGCATTCGGAGTTTGTAAAAAATCTCCGTCTATTCTATAAATAACACCGTTTAACCCATGAAAGTCTTTATTGACTGCATTGCCAATTCTAAAAGAGTATTTATAATATTTCATAGTTTCATTGAGTATTTTTTGATTATATTTGCCGAAAGGATAGACAAAACTTTCAACTTTTGTGCCGAGTTTTTGTTCTATTATCTCTTTTGATTTGAGTAATTCTTCTTTTAAATTGACATTATCTTCAAGAAGGTTTTTATGCGAATAGGAATGGGAAACAACCTGTACCAAGCCGCTGTTACTCATTTCTTGCAATTCTTTATAAGTACAAAAGGTTGCATTTTTATACTCTTTAAACAAATCATTATGCTCGTAATTTAATCGTATGACATCATCTTTATCCGTGTCCTCAAGAATATATTTCGGTGTAACGGCTAACAGTGCTTTGAGATTGTATTTTTGTAAAAGAGGGTAAATAAATTTATAAAAATCATAATATCCGTCATCAAAAACAAGACAGATTGGACGACTTGGAAGTTTTTCAAAGGTAGGAAACACGGAGGTAAAGTGTTTGCTTATGTATACTAAATGCTGTTCAAATATTTCCAAGTCATTACTGCATCGGTCACTGCTGACATGATGATACATCATACTAATCAACAACTTCTATTCCTTTGAGCCTTTTTTTCATATTTATTTTTCTTTTTAATGCATGGGAATATTTCAGCGCGATATTTACGCATTTTTGTTTATCTTCATGGATGAGTTTGGCATACTCCTCAATGATACTCGTCAAGTCTTCATCTTTCAGCCAAAGTTTTGCAAAGTTTTTCAGCCTTTCTTCTAAGCTTAGTTTTTTAAACTGCATTCTGTTAATATCTACAATTTTAAAAGTATAGCCCACTTCCTCTCGTTTTATGAGAATATTTCCCGGAGAGTAATCATTATGATAAATATTTTTTTCATGCAATTGGTATGTAAATTTTGCAAATTCACGAAAAATGTTTTCTCTGTCGACTAATTCTTTGTTTACAATCGGTTCTTTAATGGTAAAATCATAATCAAATTTTTTTGCTACGAAATAACTATCTGCTAAAAGTCCTTGTGTATAAAATTCAATATATCCGATAGGAGTCGGCGTAAAATTACCTACTTTTACAGAATTGTCATATGATTTTTTTGCTTTAGAGTCGCGAAAGTAAGTGTAATAAATACGTCTAAGTATATTTGGCACTTTAAATGATTTTACAACGACTTCAATGTTGTCGAAGGAGATGATTTTCAATTCATTACGTGCTTTATGGATAGAGTGAGCGCTTTTTTGAAAATAATCTTTTATATTTAGTAAAAAATCTTTAAACTCATTTTCAAAGGATGGATTTAGCCTGTATTTCATATAACTCTCATAAATAATTTTGTATAATAAAATTAATTATACAAAAAAAGGTATTAGCTTGAAGTTAAACTTTAGAAGAGGCAGTGCATTTGCATCTAAAAAAGCACGAGAATATTTAAAAGATAAAAAACCACAAGATATAAAAAACATAACGGTCATCCGTCATGCAGCGATCGGCGATTTTATGAACATACGCCCTTTCTTAATAGAACTTCGTAAATTTTTCCCTAATGCCAAAATCACTTTAAGTGTCGTGAAGCATTACATGTATGGTATTCCAGATGATTTGATAGATGACTTACATGTAATGAGCAGATATAAAGAAGACGGATCTAAAACAGGTATTTT
>JAMORM010000098.1 GCA_027063585.1 Sulfurimonas sp.
AAGAGTTGTACCGAAGTGTTGAGATTGTCCGTACTCGATTTTATATAGTAGTGTGTATAGTCAAAGCTTGTAGAAGCATTATTTACACCACCGACGCTTTTGACCTCTTTGTCAAATTCGCCTGCTTTTAGATTTTTGCTAGATTTGAAGTTCATGTGTTCAAGCATATGGGCAATCCCTGTTTTACCCATAACTTCATTACGGCTTCCGACCTTGTAAAAAATATCTGTGCTGATGACATTTGAGTGGTTCTTTAGCGGTATAACTACAATTTGTAGACCGTTTTTGAGTGTTTTTGTTTCATATTTTGGGAGTGATGATGCCATAAGTGTTCCTAAAGTTAATATTATTGCAAAAATTGTTTTCATTATTTTCTATCGGCTCCGACGGCTTGTGAAATATTTTCATAACCGTCTGCTTTGAGCAGTTGTATAAGTTTGTTGTTGATGTTCATAATCATATCCGGTCCGTGAAAAATGAGTCCGCTTAAAATCTGCACCAAAGAAGCTCCGGCTTTTATGCGTTTATACGCTTCTTCTGCCGAATCTATACCACCTACAGAAATAAGCACGGTTTTCCCATAGAGTTCTTTTGCTATTGCATCAAAGATTTTAAAACTTTTTTCTTTGAGTACGGCACCGCTGAGTCCGCCTATATCTTTTGGATGTTTAACCAATGAATAATCAATCGTTGTGTTTGTTGCTATGATACCGTCCGCACCGTATTCAACAGCCATTTTTGTTAAATGAACTGCATCTTTTATTTGCATATCGGGTGCTATTTTTAGCAGAACAGGCATTGAAGTCAGTTTTTTTGCCTGAGAGAAAAGATTTTTAATAAATTCTTCATTTTGCAGGTCTCTCAGACCCGGTGTATTTGGCGAGGAGATATTGATAATAAAATAGTCTCCCAAACCGTCAAATGCTTTAATAAGATGTGTATAATCATTAATAGCCTCTTTTTCAGGCGTTATTTTGTTCTTTCCTATATTTATGCCGATAGGCGTACTAAACGGGTAGCGTTTTTTGAGACGTTTGATGACTTTATAAGCACCGTCATTGTTAAAGCCCATGGCATTTTGAATGGATTCTTCTTCTATGTGGCGAAACATTCTGGGTTTTGGATTTCCGGGCTGAGGCTTGGGTGTGACTGTACCGATTTCTGTGAAACCAAATCCTAAAATCTGTATGCCGCGTATCATCGTCGCATTTTTGTCAAATCCCGCACCAAGTCCTACAGGGTTTAAAAAACTTCGTCCGAAAATTTCCTGTTTTAGACTTGCATCATTGACAAAGTGCGATTCCAAAAAAGGATTAAAAGGTATTTGACAGATATTTGGCATTCTTAAAACACATTCTGCAATGTGATGAGCTGTTTCAGGTTCAAACTTAAAAAGTAAAGGTTTTATAGATTCGTAATTTAGCATAATTATCCACTTCTTGTAAAATTGAGTGATTATACTCAATTTTTACTAAATAACTCCTCAAACTCTTTTGGCGGTACCGGTTTGGAACATAAATATCCTTGGTACTGCTCGCAGTTGATCTCTTTTAGTAATTTGAGCTGTTCTTTGGTTTCAACGCCTTCTGCAACTACATTAAGTTCTAAATCATCAGCAATACCTATAATCATATTTATGAAGGTTAAATCATCTTTTGTATAAATATTATCTATAAAGGCTTTGTCTATTTTAAGTGTATCAAAAGGAATATCTTTAAGATACGACAAAGAAGAATAACCGGTACCGAAATCATCTAAAGAGAGAGAAATTCCCAGTTTTTTAATATCTTTAATAACATTTAATCTTTCTTGAAATTCTTCTATTAAGACAGACTCCGTTAACTCAATATCAAATTTTGATCTATCTATATCTTTTGTCAATATCTCTATTTTTTGTAACAGTTCTTGGTCTTTAAACTGTACGCCCGAAAGATTAATTGAAACTTTTATATCTTTAAGAGGCGTCTGCTCCCATTTTTTTATTTGCGAAACAGCTTCTTTAATAATCCACTCTCCAAGAGGAATAATACTCATATTTTCTTCTGCAATAGATATAAATTTGTACGGCGGAATTATTCCTTCAATAGGGTCAATGAGTCGAACAAGTGCTTCACAAGCGACTATTTTATTGGTTTTTATATCTACTTTTGGCTGATAAAAAAGTTTAAAGTGATTGTTTTGTAAAGCATTTCTTATGGTTTTTTGCATACTGATTCTTTCTTGAACCGCTTTGTTAATGTCATCCGTGAAAAATTGATAGTTGTTTTTTCCAAGTTCTTTTGACTTATACATGGCAATATCTGCGTTTTGAAGGAGTGTTTTTACATCTTTGCCGTCTTTAGGGTAAATGGCTATTCCCATACTTGCCGTTATAGTAAACTCTTCATCATCAAGTTTAAAAGGTTTAGAGAGATTTTCTTTTAATCTTTGGGCAATTTCTACAATCTTGTTTTCATCTTTAAATTCAGATAAAACTACGACAAATTCGTCGCCGCCGAGTCGTGAGACAATATCGTTTTTCCTTGTTGCCTTTAACAATGTTTTGGATATATGGAGTAAAATTTTATCACCGAATTCATGTCCTTTGGAATCATTGACATTTTTAAAATTATCTAAGTCTAAAAACAGTATGGCAAACTCATCTTTATCTCTTTGCCCCTTTGAAATGAGCCAGTTGAGTTTTTCTATCAGACTTAGTCTGTTATATAAACCGCTTAGAGGGTCTTTTGTAGAAAGATTATAGAGTTCTTCTTGCTCTTTTTTTAACCTTTTAAATGTCATGCTTAGTGAGTAACGTATACTTTCAATCTCTTTTATAAAAAAGTTTTTTGGCGGATTTTCACTGTAATAGGCATATTGTCTTAGTCCTTTCAACGGAAGGATAACGTAGTGTTTAAAAAGAAGCCATAAAATTATAGAAAAAAGAAACGTCGCGATAGCAAATAAGAGTAATGTCTTTTTCATCTGCTGCATAACCAAATTGTCTATATATTTACTGTCAATATAGATATTTGCGTAATAGTATTGCGGACTCAGTCCTTTATATGTTTTAATGGAAAACGAATAACAGTTTTGTGTAAAAAGATCTGTCTCAACTATTTTAGAAATCGGGATACATTCGCCAGTGGCATGAACAGTGCCTTGCGGCATTCTAATATCGGGATCATACACAATATTTTTGTTATTGTCTAAGATATGAATGTCTCTTATTACGGGATTAATAACAATCAAATTATCCATATGTGAAACAATCTCATTAATATCTTTTTGCTTTAAATTCTTTTGCATATAATGTTTTAAATTTAAAACATCACTTTGCAGACTGTTTGTAAGAATCTCATTAATACTGCGTTTTGAATCTTGAAAAAAACTATAAAATATCAGACTCTCTGAACAGACAAGAAAGAGTATAACTATAATGACAAATGATTTTATGGAAAGAGAACTCATCGAATAATCGTGTCCTTTTTGTAACCATACTGCTGAATATAATCAAGAAACTCTTTTGAGGGTTTGTTTATCCATTTAATTTGTTTTAAAGAATTTAAATACTCTTTATAGCTGATGTTTGAGAGATATTTTGCAACCACTTTATAAGATGCTTGCGGGTCTTGTTCTATTGTGTTTATTGCGTTATCCAAAACTTTTTTAAGTTGAATAAGTCTTCGTTTATCCGTTTTGATGATTTTATCTCTTGCACATAAAGCATCTATAACAATAATACTGTTAATACTTTTTGTAGAGGCTACCTCTTGAAAACCTTTTTCTTCTAAAGCAATATTATAAGGGCTGTATGTGACTATAAGAATATCTTTTGTTTTGTCGTTTGTAATATTTTGAATTTGTTTTTGATCTTTGTTGATAAATATAATTTTATTTTTATCTATCTTGTTATGGGAAATAAAATCAATGAGAATCTCTTTATTGATAGAGTCAACTTCAAGATATGCATAGATTTGCGTGCTGTTTTTTAATGCCTCCGTGGATTTGTTTGAGAGTACCATGTCGCCACCGTTTGAACGATCCATAAGAATAACTGGGGCAATATCATGTGTCGCGGCTTGTAAAGAGTGATATTCATGCTGTGTTGTTGTAACCATATCGGCTTTTCCGATAGCATAGAGGTTGGCGGCTTCGGCTAAAGAGACATTTTTAATCAATTTAAAATGAAGTTTGTCTAACTCTCCTTTTTCATAAGCATAAAATAGAGGAGCATAGCCAATCCACTCATTTGTGGATATAACAATCTCTTTGTCATTTTCAGAAGAACAGGCACTAAAGGTTAGCAGCACTGCAAAAAAGAGAGTCAATAGCTTTGTCATAACAGCTCCAAGCTTTAATTTAAGGGCAATTTTACCGAATTAAATATTTTAACTGTTTTGTTCTTTAAATGTCCTTAACGTTTCTATTAAGCAAATGATGGTAAAATTATATACATTTTATAAACACAGGAGTCAATTATGAGTAGAGTTTTAGTACCGCTTGCAGCGGGATTTGAAGAAATAGAAGCTGTGAGTATTATAGATGTTTTAAGACGTGCAGAAGTTGAAGTGCTTGTAGCATCACTGGGTGAAAATATGCTTGTCAAGGGTGCGAATGGCATTACTGTTCAAGCAGACTTACATGTAAAGAGTGTCAGTGCTGATGAACTTGATATGATTGTACTTCCCGGTGGATGGGGCGGAACAAATGCCCTTGCAGAAGATGAAAATGTACAAGGCTTGTTACGTGAAATGGATGCAAAAGGTAAAAATATCGGTGCAATTTGTGCCGCACCTTTTGCACTCAATAAAGCAGGTGTCCTCAAAGAAAAATATACATGTTACCCGTCTGTTGAAAAAGAGATACGACAAGAGGGCTATATGGGTGATGCGCAACAAGTTGTAGAAGATGAAAATGTGATGACTTCACGTGGACCGGGTACTGCAATATGTTTTGGTTTGGCAATCGCAAGAAAATTAAAAGGTGAAGATACATATAATGCACTTAAAGAGGGCCTTTTAGCAACTTATTGCCAAGAGTGAAGTAATAAGACCAAAACTTGATGCTACGATAATACTGCGTCGTGCAAATTGAATTATACTAAGTGAACTTTAACTATTTTGGGTAAAAATGAGGTTTTTAAGACTTCTTTCTTCATCAGTACTGGCAAATTCAGGAAGGTTTTCTAAGCGTTTGACGAAGCTAAAACTTGGTGCCCATTGTTTTATCATATCAATTATGAAACTGCTGTCTAGTTCAGGAGAGTTCAGACATGCTAAAAGTATACAATTCTCACTTGCAATTTGCGGCAGTTTTTTAATGAGTTTCTCATAATCCTTAGTCGCTTCAAAACTTCCGCGCTGAAAACTCGGTGGGTCGATGATTATCATGTCGTAAGGACCTTTTCGTTTGAGAGAAGAAAAAGATTTTAAAATATTATAAGGCAAAAAACTCACGCCTTTTGGATCGAGGTTGTTTAAAGAGTGATTGGCCATTCCTGTTTTTAAAGCACCTTTGCTCATATCTACATTGACAACGCTTTTTGCACCGCCGACTTTTGCGGCGAGGGAAAAAGCACAAGTATAAGAAAATAGATTAAGTACATGTTTGTCATTAGCATTTTCTTTGACAAAGGCACGCCCGTTTTTCATATCCGGGAAATAACCGCTGTTTTTATTTGAGAGAAGATTAAGTTTGATTTTTATACCGTTTTCTATTACATGTAATGCCTCGGGGACTTCACCGATGAGTACTTCACTCGGCGCACCGTTGAGGTATCTTCTTTGCACTACAAGTGTTGTATATTTAGTGTTACATGTAAACTCTTTGAGCATATTTATAAGTGCAGTTTCATTCTCCTTCTCAAAATAAAGCGCAACACTGAGTATGTCATCAATAGAATCGACT
>JAMORM010000099.1 GCA_027063585.1 Sulfurimonas sp.
TGTTTATTTTGGGAATGGAGATGTAACAGCTGTATCTTGTGTTCTTACTATTCAAAATCTGGCAAAAAAATATCCATGGTTTACTGCTTGTGTTAAAGATGTTCGTATGCTTCGTATTGAAGAAAACAATGACTTGATGCCAGCTCTCGGTCTAATGTAAAAATAATAAAGGTGATTAATTTGAAAAATATATCTGTATTAATTATGTCTATAGTGTTAATATTTTTTATGACAGGATGTTTAGGTAATGGTCCACAGGTTGAAAAATATATGTCATCAAATTCTGTCAATAAAAGAGCAATTGAAGCACTTCCTGGTGCAGTAAGAGATGAAATAATTATAAAAACTCCAAGTAATAGTAAGAAATTTAAATTGTTTTTGTCTGAATTTAAGAAAATATTTGGAAATGATCGTGTGCGCCACTTGATTGGAAAGAAAGCTCTTGTAAGGTGTAGAAATTATAGTTCATCAATTAACAGTTATAGGAAAGAAGATCTTCAAAATCCCAATATAATAAGAAATCTTTTAAAATGCTATAAAAATTATTCACAATCTTCATCTTTACAATATACAAAGTATCATAATTATGTAGAAAAAAAAACAAAAATAGCATATATTTTTGTAGAAGATGATGATTTTATTTATGTTGGTGGATTTGCTCCAAGAGGAAGATATGTAAATGATAATTTTGTGGCATATAATTACTCTGCAAGTGGTATTGGAATAATAATAAAAAACAAAAATCCAATTATATTTTCTGTTGTCAGTTTAAGAAGAGGAACAATAAGAAATGAAATTATCACACTTAAAGATTTTTTTATGGAAAAAACTTTAAAATTATTAGAGAAATATAATATAGATTATGAATTATCTTCAAATTCAAGATTTACTTTGAAAAAAGAAGGAAATAAAACATATCTTGAAATAAATAGTTTTACTTATTAAAAACTATTTATTTCATTTAATGAAATATACTTCTTTACAGTTGAGTAAGACACTCCAGCAGTCTTAGCGATGGAATAGTATGTTATCTTTTTATCTTCCATTCGTAATATATTCACGGCATTTTGTATTTTTTCTTTTGCTTTAGCTGTTCTGGCTTTTGTTGCCTTTTCCGCAGCATTTGCTTTGTTTGGAGAGTATTCGATTATCTTCGCATTGTCAAGAGCTTTCAATAAGACTTCTCTTTCGTGACAATCTTCCAAGCTTTCAAGATATGGCAGAATAGTATCTCTTATTTCATACAAGTTAAATTCAATTCTAACCTTTTTTGAATATACTTCATTTTCATTTAACGATTTAATATAATCTATTGTTTTCATTTTTAAGCCTTTTGTTTTATTTCATTTAATGTATTATAACATATATAAGCTTAACAACTACTTCATTTCGTTTAATGTATTATATAGTAAATTATAGTGATAAAAATATTTATCACTATTAAAAAAGTAACCCTTGTTTCAATATCAAAAGCTTATCTTGCTTTGCTAGTTCGTACCACTTTTCCCAAACTACTTGAGCATTTTTATTTGCATATTCTTTGCCGGTTTTCTTGTCATATATTCTGCCGTTCATATCAACAGATAACACCATTCCTTGACCTTGCCAAATGTCTTGATTTATAAGGTTTTTTCTCACAAATCTAATAAAGCTTTGTAAGTCCACTAAGTAGTTGTTTGAGCCTTTGTTATTGTTCTCAACAGTAATGACTAATCGCACAACCTTTCGCCCTAGCTTCTGCTCTTTGTAGTCAAATTTGATGTTTGTTTTTTCCTTAAATTGTCGTTTTGCTACTTCTATGATTCTTCTCTTTATGTCTGCGTAATTGTAACTTGTGGGTATTTTAAAAGTATCTTTTAGCCAATCTATTTCAAGCTCAAAAGTAAAGCTTTTAGGGGTTTTGTTGTGCTGTTTTTTGTACTGTGCTTTATACTCAGTGAACCTCATTAAAAAGTATTCATAAAGTCTTGGAGTGTAATCTCCTCGTAGTGCTAAGATATTGACTATATTATATGTAGTGAAATTCTTTTGTAAGTCCAATAAATAGGGCTTTAGGTCGTTATGTATGCTAAAGACTATATAGCCCTCAATCTTTTTTATATCAACCTTGCTACACCAATTAAACCACACTCCTTTTTCTACCTCAAAAGGGTTTCTCATCAATTCTAAAGCTCTTTCTTTTGCAAACTCTACATTTTTGCTTGAGCTATCCACCTGTGAGAAGTAATCATTTATATTGAGTGCATACTCTTGAAACTCGCTGTCATCAGCCTTAATCATACTTATAAGCATTATAAGCATTTTTTGAGCTGTACTACTTAAAGCTCCTTTTACATTTATGAGTGTATTTGCTTTTTTTACTTGGTTATTTTTGTTCTTTTCAATTGATATTACATTCATTTTTACATTCCATATAATTTTTGTGCAATATAAAATGGTTTATATTCAATCATTTCTAATACTTTTTTGTCTAGTTCTTCAAATTCTCCTTTTCTCACTGCAAGACTAAATAAAGATTCATATTCTTCTGTGTTTTCCAAAAGAACTTCGTGTATAAAACCTTCAATATAAGCCCTTGGAGAAAAGCTTATCCACCATTCATATTTGACAATATCACCATTTTTTCGCTTTAGCTTTTTCTTTGAATGTAATTTAAAAGCTCGTTCATCAACCACAATATCTTCTTTTGGTAATGCTGGGTATAATTCTTTGATTTCTTCTTCATCAAATAACTTTTTTGCAACTCTTTTTGCTAACAAATAAATTTCACCATTTTTCATATATGACACCTTTAAAAAGTATGTCATATTATAGCCCTGTTTTTCTTCAATGACACTTAAATATTTTTGTCATAGTTATCCCCATTTTTGTCATAGTTATCCCCATTTTTGTCATAATAACCCCCATTTTTGTCATAATAGATTTTACGAAACCCCTATTTTTAGGGCTGTATAGCCCATTTACAAAAGTACAGTTTACTAGATTATTAAAAAAGACTAGGAAGTATTTTCTGGAATCTCATCATTTCCTTGTATATTTTCTTGTAGGAAAATCGGGCGATTTTATCGGTCAATATTTCTGTTTATTGATGGAGTTCTGACGAACTCTAAAAAAGGGTCTTGATTTTTCTCCTAAGGTCGAAAATCGCTTTTATTTATTTTTCGCTATCGCTCTTTTTGTTGTTTAGGAGAGAATTTCATTCTCGCTCACGCATAAATCAAAAACTCTTTGACACTTAGCTGATAATTGACATCAACGCCCTACGGGCTCTATTCGCTTTCGCTCATCTCAAGTAAGTGTGTGTAATTTCTTCTCTAGTATGTCCCATAGCCTCAGACACTTCTTGTTTACTTGCTCCAGTTTCAAGCTTGTTTTGTGCAAATGAGTGCCTTATGCCGTGTGTACCGTTGTATTTTTGACCAGTTTTTTCGATTGCTGTTTTCAATTCTCGACTGTAAGTTTTATAATTTAGCTCATATTTGCCGTTTACGGCATTTTCTTTGATTTTTGATGCTAGGGTAGGGGTGAGCTTTATTTCGCTTAATTTGCCCCCTTTCTGTGAATATGAGAGCGTATTCCCGTGTAATTGTCGTTCGATATTTATGTGCGTTGCTTCTTTTGCTCGTAAGCCATAATCTCGTTGAAGTCGAAAAGCTATATCGGATTTAGTGCTTAGAATGACCTTGTCAAGGGACTTGTAAGCTCTTGTTTGTTGTGCTAGTTCTGTTGTTCTTGGTAAGTTTTGCTTTAATTCTGCTCTTAGCTCTTTAACTTCTTGCTTAGATATTCCGAGATGCTCGTGAACTTTGTTGATTTCGCTCAAATAGTTTGAAGCTGTGTTGTATGTTATATTTTTGCTATTAATCCACTCTTTAACGCCCTCTATGCCAATTTTTGACATATCTTTGATGCCTAGCTCATCTTTGGCGAATTTACCGAGGTTGGTTAAATCTGCTCGTGCATTGTCAAGACTCTTGTAGCTGTGAAATTTATCGCTTACTTTATGCCCATTTTCCGCTTTTAAACCGCTGTTTTCGCGGCTTTCTAGTTTGCTTTGTCCTATGCCGTTGTGAGCTTTGATAATATTTGCGACTTGATAGTTTATGCTTCCAGCTCTTGCCACACTTCACACCTTTGTAGGATTTTTGAAAATTTAGCAGCTAATGAGCTGCATTCAAATTTGTCCAGGTAAAGAGAATTTGAATAGTTTTTGAAATGGATTTTTAAAAATGTTTCACCATTTTTCTGAACTGTTTTTGCTGTAAATTTATCTGAAAAATTGTACTCTTTTTTTGGTTCTAATCTTTTTCCACCATATCCTTTTAAAACCTCTATAAGGTCGATAAATACGAATATATCAGAAATTACCTGATAGTATTTTTTATCTTTATTTTCTAAGAATAAAAGTGAGCCAAATATTGTGATTTCTTTTGTTTTGTTTTTCCAGCCCATTTTTGGTTTATGGTTGTATTTGTCCAGTTCGATTGGTGCAATAATTTTTTCATCTAGCTCTATTATTCTTGAATCAATCTTTACAATAAAATCATTAAATTTAAGCATCATTTTCAGCCTTTAGTTTTGCAATTTGTTTATTTTTTCTTTCGATAATTGCATCTCTCTTGCGAATTTCATCAATCAAATTATCATTTTCTTTTGCAAAGGCCTTATTGATTTTTATCATTTCTTCTATTTCATTTAACAAAATGGAATTTCTTTTTAATTCTTCAATCGCAATTGATGCAGATTTTTCTATTATTTCTTTTTCTCTATCAACCATATCTCGAAATTTTTCAAGGTATGAGTTAAAGCTATTCGCGAAAGCGTAATCTAAATTTTCTTCAAATTTTCTATCAAACATTTTTTCGATTTCCATGAGTGTTCTTTCCGATTTTCCGAACATTTATTTCTCCAGATATTTTTTTACAATCGAGTGGATGGTGCTTTTGCTCAAACTTGTTTTTAAATTGGTTCTAGCTAATTTGTAGTTGATAATTTTTTCGATTTCGCGAACTGATCTTTTTTGCTGATGTAATCTCAAAATCTCATCTTTGTATCTGAGCTTAGCAAGTTTTTTCGCATAGTTTGGACTTAGTTTTTCCATGTCCAAATTTTAGCGAAAAAAAAGAAAAACTCAAAATGTCTTAAAAGTTCATATTTTAGGTATGTTTGAGCTTCCGTTAGGTGGTAACGATAGTGTCCACCTGACGGAAGTGAGATTGAAACTTTCTACAATTTTATGTTATAATCTCAGTTCATATTTTTTATTTTTCTAGTCTTTTGACTTTATATGGTATTTGCTTATCCTAAAAGCTTTGTGTTTCCCCTGTGGTTCATATAATTGATACGATTTGTATCGAAATCAAAAACTACAAGAAGTTCCTAATTTTGGAATTTGAGATAATTTAACATTTTTTTATCGTTCACTTTTTTGGTGTGGTTAGTGTGGATAAACCACAATTAAGAGGGCTTTTGCAATAGTGCGATTTTCCGAAAACTATATAATGAACTATATAGTAAATTTATAAGTTAAGCTTCTTTAAAAAGCTGTTTGTCTGTTTAACAAATTTGAAAAAAGGTATAATTTTACAAAGGAAATAAATGTATGCAGTAACTTTTGACATCGATACAAATTGTCTAGGAGATCAGTATCATAATGATTCTTCAACAAATGCTTATGGAGATATCCGTAAATTTATGGAAGCTAATAATTTTGCATGGCAACAGGGAAGTGTTTATTTTGGGAATGGAGATGTAACAGCTGTATCTTGTGTTCTTACTATTCAAAATCTGGCAAAAAAATATCCATGGTTTACTGCTTGTGTTAAAGATGTTCGTATGCTTCGTATTGAAGAAAATAATGACTTAATGCCAGCTCTTGGT
>JAMORM010000100.1 GCA_027063585.1 Sulfurimonas sp.
CTTTTAGAGTTTTCTTAAGTCTGTTAATTTCTGCTCTTATGGTTGCATTATCTACAATCTGTTCATCCCATACATAAACTCGAAACTGCTCAAAATCTACGACTCTACTTCTGTTTCTGGCTAAAATATCGATGATTTGCGATTGCCTTTTTGTAAGTATTTGCGGTTCACCGTTAAACAACAGGGTGTTGTGTTCCTGATCATAACTGTAATTCTTTGAAAGTCTCAAATATACTCTCGGCACTTCTTTGTCCACTAATATTCTGTCAATTTTTAAAGCAAGCTCTTTTAAGTGAAAGGGTTTTTTCAAGTAGTCGTAACATCCTAAATCATAAGCACGAGATATATCTTCTATGTCAACCAAAGCACTGACATAAATTGTAGGCGTATGAATTTTGAGTTCATGAAGTTTTTCCAAAAGCGTCAGCCCGTCTATATTTGGAACACTGATATCTAAAATAAGCAAATCATAATCATCACTCTGCAGATTTATAAAGGCTTCCAAGCCGTCAACAAAACTACTTACTATATGCCCCTGTTCTTGAAGGTACTCCTGTATCGATTCATTTAACATTAACTCATCTTCCAGTAAAAGAATTTTCATTACTCACCCATCATTTTAAATTTGTATAAAAAGGTTGTCAATTCATCAGTCGACTCTATATCTATACTTACATTATCTTCTTGGCAAATATTTTTAACCAATTGCAACCCAAGACCAAAACCTTTCATATTATTATTTTCTCTGTAATAAGCATCAAAAATCTTTTCAGTATTTTTTATAATTTTTGATTTGCTTGAAACACTGAAAATCACATCTACTCCTGTTTGTGTTACATGTAAAGAGACAATCTCATTTGCCAAGGTATATTTTATGGCATTCGTTATAGTATTGTCCACGATGCGTTGCAGCTTTGTTTCATTAAAATAGATATAGGCTTTCTCAAGCTGGCTGCTGTATTTAAAATCTACTTTTGAAAGCATGGCAACATCTCTAAAAAATTCTATGCGTGCGTTTAAGTATGAGACCAATTCAATAGAAACTTTAGGGTACTGCACCTGATCTTTTTTCACCAGGTAACTCAAATCATCATATATGTTAAATATATTTTTCGCAGCCGCTTCAATCTTGGAAAGATGTCTGTCTTTTTTATTTTTCATTTCATACAGTTCAATACTTGTCAAAATAACGCTTAAAGGTGTATTCGTTTCGTGTACGGTATAGCGCAAAAACTCTTTTTGTGCCAAAAGTATCTCTTCTGAGAACTTTTTCTCTTCTAAAAGTTTTGCATTGATTTTTTGCAGATTTAATGTTTTTTCTTCTACTTTTTTTTCAAGATCAATATTTAATCCCTTTAATGATGATTTTTGCTTATTTATCGTTTGAACCATTTCATTTGCATACACAACCATCTCTTTAAATTCTTTAAAAAAAATCTTATCAGGACTCAACAGCTGTTCTTTGTGTGCGGCATTTTTAAAAAAACTCAAAAACGCATTCATATCATTTTGGATTAAAGCATAAAATATTTTATACATTCCTAGCATAATTGCAAAGAGTATGAAAGATAGCGTCACAATTGCCAAAGTATTTTTAATCAGTAATGTTTTTAACTGTGATTGAGCATCTTTATAATTATTATTTTGTATTTTGCTTTTAGCATCAGCATGAATAATATGCTCTTGTTTATAAAGAGCTTTTTCATAATCATGATAATTTTCTTTTATCAATAAATAAGCGAATATAACGGTAAATATCAATATCAAAACTGTGGTAAACGTATTAGCCTGTTTAATAGTTAAAGATTTTAATTTTTTCAAAAAATATTTTTCAATATTAGCGCCAATTTCTTGCATTTTATCTCTACCCTTTTTTTGCGTTACAAAATTATACCTATTTTAATTGCAAACTTAATTTTAAAAGTACAAGGCATATTTATAAAAATTTAACTATAATTGCAAAAACAAAAACAAAGAGGTATAAATATGTTTGGAAGAACACAATTAAAAGAATACAATTTAAGCGAAGATGAATTAGCAAAATTACAATATGCAAAAATCGTAACAAACAAAGGCGATATCTGGATAAAACTTTATCCTGAAGAGACTCCAAATACAGTGGCAAACTTTGCACATTTGGCACAAAGTGGTTTTTATGACAACCTAAGCTTTCATCGTGTTATCCCGGGATTTATGGCACAAGGCGGCTGTCCCGAGGGAACAGGTACAGGCGGACCGGACTGGGCTATTAAATGTGAAACTGATAAAAATACGCATAAACATGTAAAAGGAACACTTTCAATGGCACACGCAGGTCCAAATACAGGCGGAAGCCAGTTTTTCATCTGTTTTGTACCTTGTCCGCATCTTGACGGCGTACATACTGTTTTTGGCGGTATAGAAGAAAATGATGCTGAGAGCTTTGCAGTTTTAGATTCTATCGAAGGTCAAGATGAAATCAAAACAATAGAAATTCACGAGACAAAAGACTAATCTCAAATAGAATGACTTTAAAGCCTAAAGGGCAAGGTTACAGAAAAAAATTTAGTTTTTTTCTAAGTCACGCTTTAGCGTTTGAAAACCTTGCTTCCGAAGAGCTGATGAATTTCTCGGAACCCAGACTTCAGTCTGGGCTGAATTGCTTAACAACCTAAAAAACCCTTCAAGGAAAAAACATTTTAGTACATATATGTTGCAGTGTTGATTCACACTTTTTTTTGGAAAAATTGCAACACGATTTTCCTGATGAAAAACTGATCGGTTTTTTTTATGACCCCAATATTCATCCTTATTCAGAATATCAACTGCGCCTGCTTGATGTACAGCGCAGTTGTAACAAACTCGGTATTGAACTTCTTGAGGGCGAATATGATTATGAAAACTGGTTACAAGCTGTCCGTGGACTAGAAAATGAACCCGAAAAAGGGGCACGTTGTGAAGTCTGTTTTGATAAACGCTTTACCACAAGCGCAAAAAAAGCACTCGAACTCGGTGAAAAAAAAATCACTACGACCCTGCTTGTCAGTCCTCTAAAATCTCAAGAACAACTTAAACGTGTCGGCGATGAATTTTATAAATCTCATGGCGTTGAGTTTATTGCAGTGGATTATAGAAGTGGCGGCGGCACACAAGACCAAAGCCGTGTGACAAAAGAGGAGCAGCTCTACCGTCAGGACTATTGCGGCTGTATTTTTGGGCTTACGATGCAGCGAGATCAACAAAACAGACTGATGGATGAGATGTTTTCGCCGATTTCAGGACAAACACTTCCTGCTTCCATTGAAGAACGTCTTAAAATATACACCAAGAGAAATGCGCTTGAAGATGCAGGCAAAGAGTATAAAATCATCAAACAGAAGTTTCTTAACTACAGACAATTTAATTTTAAACTTATTTCAGGCAAAAAAGATGTTTTAGAAGCTTATGCCCTAAGTTACTCAACGCTCCCACGAAAAAAAGCTCAGGGACGCATAGAATTTACTCATAATAACATTCACTATTTTAACCGTGAAGAGATGAAATTTATAACACTTCAAACATACAACAATTTAAGTCATTCAAACTATAAAACAATAAAAGAACTCATTTATAATCCATTGGAATGTGATGAAGAATTAGCACTAAGAGCCACTATTTCAGGTTCAAATTACGATTTAACACCTATTATAGTAGTAAATGAAATACCACAGACGAAGCTTTCAATTTATCTGGATGCAAAGGCATACGAGGACACCAAAGAAAAACTTATTATCTTTTCTTAACAATAAATTAGATAAAATATCAAAAAATTATTGTTATAAGGTTTAGTTTAATGCTTATGGATGTTACAGAAATACAAAAAATACTACCACACCGTTACCCTTTTTTATTGGTCGACAGAGTTACCGATATAACAAAAGGTAAATCTATCACTGCATACAAGAATGTTTCCATTTCAGAGCCTGTGTTTCAAGGGCACTTTCCCGGACATCCGATTTACCCAGGTGTTATGATTTTAGAAGGTATGGCACAAGCTGGTGGCGTTTTATCTTTTTTAAGTATGGGTGATTTAACAGAAGAAGAAATAGCCTCTAAAGTAGTTTATTTTATGAGCATTGACAAGGCAAAATTCAGAACTCCTGTTAAACCGGGTGATAAACTTGAATACCGAATCTCTGTAATCAAACAAAAAGGAACTATCTGGATGCTTAAAGGTGAAGCATATGTTGATGACAAGCTAGTCAGTGAAGCTGAATTAAAAGCTATGATAGTAGATAAGTAAAAGGTTATTTTTTGTCTAAAATATCTAAATTAGCCGTTATAGAAGACGGTGCGAACATAGGAAAAAACGTTACAATCGGACCATTTTGTTTTATATCAAGTGAAGCGAGCATTGGTGATGGAACCACTATAGATGCAAGCAGCTGTATTTATGGAAAAACTACCATCGGCAAAAATAACAAAATTTTTTCACATGCCGTTATCGGTTCAATTCCACAGGATTTAAAATTTAACGGCGAAGATGTTGAACTCATAATCGGAGACAACAATACTATCCGTGAATTTACTCTTTTTAATCCGGGTACAAAAGGCGGTGGCGCTAAAACTATCATCGGAAATCATAATTTATTTATGGGGTATGTACACTTGGGACATGATGTTATCATAGGAAATCACTGTATTTTGGCAAACGCAGCAACGCTCGCAGGACATGTTGAACTTGGTGATTATGTTGTAATCGGCGGTATGACACCGATTCATCAATTTGTACATGTAGGTGATTATGCCATGGTAGGCGGTGCTTCTGCATTAGCGCAAGATATTCCTCCATTTTGTATGGCAGAGGGAAACCGTGCTTCACTCCGAGGGCTGAACTTAACAGGTTTAAGAAGACATTTGCAACGTGACGATATTAATGCGCTCAAATCAGCATACAGAGAACTTTTTGAATCAGGCAAACCACTCAAAGATACGGCAAGCGAATTGCTTGAAAATTCAGACAATCATTATGTAACAGATTTATGTAATTTTGTCATTAAAACAAAACGCGGAATTCCGTTTGAAAGGAAAAATATATGATACACAGACATTGCAGCTTTTGTGATGCAAGCGAAAGCGAACAAAACCCACTCATTGCAGGCAACGGTGTTTACATTTGTAAAAACTGTGTTGTCTCTGCTTATAAAATCATGTTTGGTGATGAAAAAGAACTCGCAAAAGAAGACAATAGCGAACTTGTTGATGCAGTCCATAAACTAATGACACCAAAAGAGCTTGATGCTTTTCTAGGTGAATACATTATAGGGCAAGAAAGAGCAAGAAAACTGTTAAGTGTTGCCGTATATAACCACTATAAGCGTATATTTAAAATGCACAATGCAGCGGATGATGATACCGAGATTGCAAAATCAAATATTTTACTCATCGGACCGACAGGAAGCGGTAAAACACTGATGGCACAAACCATTGCAAGAGTTTTAAACGTGCCTATTGCCATAGCCGATGCAACTAGTTTAACAGAAGCCGGGTATGTTGGTGAAGATGTTGAAAACATTTTAACAAAACTTATTCAGGCAGCTGATGGCGATGTAGAACGTGCACAAAAAGGTATTATTTTTCTTGATGAAGTAGACAAAGTATCGCGTATGAGCGAAAACCGCTCTATTACCCGTGATGTTTCAGGAGAAGGTGTACAACAGGCATTACTTAAAATTATAGAAGGCTCTTCTGTAAATATTCCGCCAAAAGGTGGAAGAAAACATCCAAATCAAGAGTTTACTGCCATTGACACAACAAATATTTTATTTATCTGTGGTGGTGCATTTGACGGTCTCGAAGAGATACTCAAGCGCAAACAGGGTGAAAATGTTTTAGGCTTTGG
>JAMORM010000101.1 GCA_027063585.1 Sulfurimonas sp.
CCATACACTTTTTCAGCATCGATGTCTACCCATGGAGCAAGACCAGTTTGGTTTGTAAGCTCGATAGCACGAACAACTTGATTGTTCGTTTTACTAGCTTCTTTTACTTCTATTTTTTGACCCGGTTTCACACGGTAAGAAGGTATATCAAGTTTTTTACCATCAACTAAGATGTGACCGTGTGTTACTAGTTGACGAGCAAATCTACGAGTAGATGCAAATCCCATTCTGTAAACAACATTGTCTAATCTTTGTTCAATTAACGTAATAAGGTTTGTACCTGTATTTCCATCACGACGTTTTGCTTCAACGAATAAAGCACGGAATTGCTTTTCAGAAATACCATACATGAATTTCGCTTTTTGCTTTTCATTAAGTTGTAAACCATACTCAGAAACTTTTTTACGACGTTGGCCATGTTGACCTGGACCGTAAGGACGCTTTTCTAAAGCAGATTTTCCTGCTAAACGACGCTCACCTTTTAAGTTTAGGCTTACTCCGAATCTTCTTTCGATCTTTTCTACTGGACCTCTATATCTTGCCATCAGTAATCTCCTTAAACTCTACGACGCTTAGGCGCGCGACAACCGTTGTGTGGTAATGGTGTAACATCTTTCATAAATGTAACACGGATTCCTTCGATAGCACCGACAGCTTTAACTGCAGTTTCACGACCTGAACCGGGACCTTGAACTTTAATACCAAGTTCTTTTATACCATGTACTTGAGCTTTTGCAACTGCATCTTCAACAGCCGCTTGTGCAGCAAATGGAGTTGATTTTTTAGAACCTTTAAAACCAAGGCTTCCAGCAGAACTCCAAGCAATCATATTACCCATTTCATCTGTAATAGTTACAAGAGTATTATTAAATGATGCCGCAATATGAACAATACCACGTGATATATTCTTTTTTATTACTTTTTTTCTAACAGCTTTTCTTTTTGCCATACTATAATTCCTTACGCTGCGCCGACAGTTTTACGTTTACCCTTACGAGTACGCGCATTTGTCTTAGTTTTTTGACCACGACATGGAAGACCACGACGGTGACGTAGACCACGGTATGAACCTAAATCCATAAGTGCCTTAATATCCATTGCAACTTTTTTACGTAAATCACCCTCAACCATATGGTTTTCACGGATTTCTTTCGTAATCGCTGCTACATCTTCTTCGTTTAATTCGAAAACTCTTTTGTTATAGTCTATCCCTGTTGCGTCTAATATTTGACGAGCAGTATGAAGACCTATACCATAGATGTATGTTAATCCATACTCTATACGTTTTTTCTTAGGTAAATCTACACCAGAAATACGAGCCATGGTTATCCTTGTCTCTGTTTATGTTTAGGATTCTTGCAGATTACTCTTACAATACCTCTTCTTTTGATGACTTTACAGTCATCACACATCTTTTTCACTGAAGCTCTTACTTTCATCGTAAGTCCTTATTAGTCGTTGTCTTTACTGTTTTCAGGCAAAGAACTTATTTATTCGCTTGCCAATACTTTTATCTTCTATACATTATATATAGAGATAGAAATACTCTTCTCTTTTGTTAAAACAGTAAAGCGGATGGGAATTATAGCCAAATGAATGTAAAAGTATTATTAAGTCTTAAAATTTATAAAATCTAATAGAGATCAAATGACATAAAAGTGACAAAATTTATTAGTGCTTTTTAACGCTGCTTTTTATAAACTGTCGTCATCACTTAAGGAGAGCAAACATGGTAGAGTATATTTTAAAACGAGACGGTTCTTACAAACAGTTTTTCTCTTATAAAATAGAAGATGCCATAAAAAAAGCTTTTTTAAGTGAAAATGTAGATTTTGATGAAGCTGTGTATATCAAAGTTATACAAAAACTCGATGCTAAACGGGTTATTGCCGTAGAAGATATACAAGACATTATAGAAAAAGAGTTATACAAAGCAAAATATTTTGACGTAATGCGTTCATTTATACTCTATCGCCATCTGCATAAGCTTCAAAGAGACAACTTACTTGAAGACGATACTACCTATATTAACTCTACACAGACTATAGAGGAGTATATAAGCGGAAGCGATTGGAGAATAAAAGCAAACTCCAACACCGGTTATTCAAATGCCGGTCTTGTAAATAATACAGCAGGCAAAGTTATAGCAAATTACTGGCTTGACAAAATTTACTCAAAAGAAGAAGGATATGCGCATAGAAACGGGGACTATCACATACATGATCTAGACTGTTTGACGGGTTATTGTGCCGGCTGGAGTCTGAGAGTTCTTCTAGATGAAGGGTTTAACGGAGTAAGAGGAAGAGTAGAAAGCAATGCACCAAAGCATTTCAGAGAAGCTCTTGGACAAATGGCAAATTTTTTAGGTATTTTACAAAGTGAATGGGCCGGAGCGCAAGCTTTTTCATCATTTGATACATACCTTGCACCTTATCTTTTTAAAGATCAACTTTCATATAAGGAGGTAAAAAAAAGTATTCGTAGTTTCATATACAATTTAAACGTTCCTGCTAGATGGGGACAATCACCTTTTACAAATATCACTATAGATTGGAATGTTCCTGATGATTTGAAGGATCAAATTCCAACAAGTAAGCAAAGACATCTCTTTGAAAATATTGATGATGCCAATCTAAGATTCAAAGCACAAGAGAGAGGTGTTACCTCTCTTACTGATATGACATATAAAAATTTTCAAGAAGAGATGCATATGATAAATAAAGCTTACTATGAGGTTATGACAGAGGGAGACAAAACAGGTCAACCTTTTACATTCCCTATACCTACCGTCAATATCACAGAAGATTTTGACTGGTACGGTGAAAATACAGATTTGCTGTTTGAAAACACGGCAAAAATTGGCTCTTCCTACTTTCAAAATTTCATAGGGAGCCAATATAAACGTGACAAAAATGGTGAACTTATAGCAAATGAAGAAGCATATAAACCAGGTCATGTCAGGAGTATGTGTTGTAGACTACAACTTGATTTAAGAGAGCTTCTTAAACGAGGTGGTGGCCTATTTGGAAGTGCCGAGATGACAGGAAGCATAGGTGTTGTCACAATCAATATGGCAAGACTTGGCTTTTTACACAAAGGAAATATGACATCTCTCATAGGGCGACTTGATGAGTTAATGGAGTATGCAAAATCTACCTTGGAGAAAAAGCGTGTTTTTATTCAGGAGATGTATGACAGAGGACTTTTTCCTTATACAAAAAGATATTTGCCGGGATTTAAAAACCATTTTTCTACTATTGGAGTCAATGGAATCAATGAGATGATATTAAATTTTTCAGCTGGAGCTTATGATATCAGCTCAACACAGGGAATTGACTTTGCAACCGAGATTCTTAACCACATAAGAGAGAGAATGGTTGTCTTTCAAGAAGAAACCGGAAATCTTTACAATCTCGAAGCCACACCGGCAGAAGGAACAACCTATAGGTTTGCCAAAGAAGACAAAAAAAGATATGGCGATAAAATTATACAAGCCGGTATGGGTGAAAATATTTACTACACAAACTCTTCACAAATTCCGGTCGGTCTTACGGATGACCCTTTTGAAGCTTTAACCCTGCAGGATGATCTGCAAACAAAATACACAGGAGGAACGGTACTGCACCTTTATATGCAAGAAAGACTCAGTTCTACTGAAGCATGCCGCAAATTAGTGAAAAACGTCATTACAAATTTCAGACTGCCATATATTACAGTAACACCATTGTTTTCAGTTTGTCCAAAACACGGATATATCTCGGGAGAGCATGAGTATTGTCCAAAATGCGACGAAGAACTGATAAGTGAATTTGAAAATCAAAAAAAGGAAGCATCATGAGTAAAAATGAAATTTTAGACTTAATCAAAGAAAACAGACAAAAATGTATAGTATACACACGAGTAATGGGTTATCACAGACCTGTTGAAAGTTTTAACATAGGAAAAACAGGTGAACACAGACAACGTAAACAGTTTAAAGAGTGAAAAATGTATATATGACATAACCAAATTCACTCATTTGGATTATCCTGATCATCTTGCCTCTATTTTCTGGTTTAATGGATGCAATATGCGTTGTGACTTTTGCTATAACAAAGATATAGTCTTTGCCAAAGAAGGGAGCTACACTCTGGAGGATGCTCTTGCATTTTTACATACAAGAAAGCATCTTCTGGATGCAGTTGTTCTCTCAGGCGGAGAGGCCTCTTCATATGATTTAACAGTTTTTTGCCAAGAAATCAAAAAACTTGGATTTTTAATCAAACTTGACACCAACGGTACAAACCCTTTACATGTAAAGAAGCTCCTTGATCTAGACTTGCTGGATTATGTTGCACTTGACTACAAAGCTCCCCAATATAAATTTACTCAAATAACTCACTCAAACAAATATGATGAATTTAGCAAAACACTCGACCTTCTTATAAACAGCGATATTGAATTTGAAGTAAGAACTACATTGCACGCCGATCTATTAAACAGCGAGGACATAAATCTTATTTTATTAGATTTAAAAGCGAGGGGCTACGACAAAGCCTATTATATTCAAGAGTTTTTAGATACACAAAACAACATCGGAAACCTACAAAAATCCTCTAAATCTTTTGACAAATCAAAATTATTAAGTAATTTTCCTGTAATTTGGAGATAAATCACTATTTTCTTGATATATATCAATTTTTTATTGCTAATTTTGAGATATTATTCGTCAAAATTTAAATCAGACAAAAATTGTCTTATTTAAAAAACTGAGTATTTTATTTACTCTTCACAAGGAAATATAATGATTAAAATTATACTAGCATTTACATTGACAATGGTTGCACTTCAGGCTCAAGAGACAACAGTTCACTATGACAAAAAAGAAGTTAAAAAAGAGGCAATATCAAAGCCAAACCATCCAGGCGAAAATTTGTATATTAACAAATAATTCTCACAGGTTCTCATCTAGCCCAGAGCTATTTGATAGCCCCGTCCTTTAACATTTATAAGTAGCTCTTTTGAAGTTTTTTCTCTAAGACGTCTTATAAATGTCCGGAGTCTTTCATCACTTACCATCTCATTCCAAATCATTTTTTTTATATCTTCATACTCTAAAATAGTTTTTTCATTCTCATAATTTTTTAAAAGTGCTTCTAAGAATAAAACTTCTTTTTTTGACAGTGTAATATACCGGTTGTTCTTATACAAACTTTTCGTAGTTTTATTAAATATAAACCCATCTTGTAAGTTTATTAGCTTATTTTCCATGACTGTTTCAAGTGAAAGAATATATGTTAAAACCTCATCCGGATCGAAAGGCTTTATAAAGTATTTAACAACACCTATATCTATTGCACTCAAAAGTTTTTCAACATCACTAAAAGCACTCAGTATTATAATTTTACTGTTTGGATTTATACTCTTTATCTCTTTGGCCATTTCCAAACCTGTTTTATTTGGCATCATAATATCAGTAATGACAATGTCAGGTAAAACTTTTTTATAAATTTGCAATCCTTCATTTCCGTCTTTTGCAAGCAAAAAACTGTGAAAACTGTCTCCAATAGCATTTTTAAGCAATAAAGATAATTTTTCTTCATCTTCAACAAGTAAAATTTTCAAACTTTTTAAAAACTTATTTCGCATTGTTTCTGTCCATATTTTGAAGTGGGATTTTTATACTAAATTTTGTAAAGCCTTGTTTAGATTTCACATCTATTGAACCATTTAAGCCCTGCTCACAAATCATTTTTGACATAAACAATCCAAGACCTGTACCCAAAGATGAATGTTTCGTCGTAAAATAGGGTTCAAAAATTTTATATATCTCTTTTTCTTTTATACCC
>JAMORM010000102.1 GCA_027063585.1 Sulfurimonas sp.
AATATTACGCAAGAATCTTATCTGCGTTTGTATCGCACTCTCGTCGAGTGATTTTCGTTTCTGGGCTACATGTAAAGAGAGCATCCAAAAAACTGTGACTTGTGTTGCAAAAGCTTTTGTCGAAGCTACCCCTTTTTCTATGCCTGCACGGGTAAGTATAGAGGTGTCGGCTATACGAACCATGGAAGAGTTGTCAACATTACATATAACAAGGGTCTTTAGCCCTGCTTTTTTAGCCATTTTGAGTGTTTCTAAGGTGTCGGCAGTCTCTCCACTTTGTGAAATAACGACAAAGAGCGTATCTTTACTCATAATAGGGGAACGATAACGAAATTCTGAAGCAACTTCTACAGAAGTTTTTATTTTTGAATAACGTTCAAACATATAAGAAGCAGCAAGTGCTGAATGATACGAAGTACCACAGGCACAAAGTTTTATCTCATTGATGCCTTCAAAGAAGTTCTCATCGAGCTCATCAAACAATACTTCATTTTCACTCAGGCGTCCAAGCAGTGTATCTGCTATAACAGAACTCTGCTCATAAATCTCTTTTTCCATAAAAAATCTGTAGCCGTCTTTTTGTGCTGAGAGCTTGTTTGTAGAGAGTTTTGTGAAGTATGGCTCTTTTTTCTGGTTGTTTTTGTCATATATAACAAATTCATTTTCTGTTACATAACCATAGTCACCGTCATCAAAATAGTTTACTTCGCTACATTGCCCGATAAGCGGAGTATCTGATGAGGCAAAGTATTTTTCATTTTCTTCATTGATGCCGACAAGCATAGGGGAGCCATTTTTGGCAAAAAATATTTTATTTTCTTCATTTTTTGTTACAAGGAGTATGGCATATGCACCTTTTAGTTCGGAAATTGTTTTTTTAAAGGCTTCAAAAGCATTGTCTGAATACTGTAGGTTTTTTTCAAATTGATGTACTATGACTTCTGTATCTGTCTGGCTTAAAAAGACTACACCTTCATCAAGTAAAGTTTTTTTTAACTCTGCATAGTTTTCTATAATACCGTTGTGCACAACATAAGAGTTGTGCCCTACATGTGGATGTGCATTGAGCTCTGTCGGTTTGCCGTGTGTTGCCCAGCGTGTATGACCAATACCTACAGCAAATTTGTCGGTAACAAAGTCTTTAGTCTTTTCTTCAAGGTTTATGAGTTTCCCAATAGATTTAAAACTGGAAAATTCACCATCACTGAGGACTGCAATGCCGGCAGAATCATACCCTCTGTATTCGAGCTCTTTGAGACCGTCTAATAAAATTTCTTTTGTATTTTTTTTACCTATATATCCAACAATTCCACACATATGCTACCCTTAATCTATATTATTTGATAATAATTCATAAATTTTTTCGACATTATTACATATATCGTTTTGTTTTTCCATTAAAAAGCTGTCTCTTACTTTATGTTTGCTTGAGTGAATTTTTGCTGTGATGATATTTATATTTAATGTTTCAAGTTTGTACATTACATAAGCTAAAAGACCTATTTGGTTTGCAGTATGAATAGCAAGTTCTGCATGGGTAAGCGAGTGTTCACAATCTATTGAAATTTCTTCTTTTTTTATGTTGACATTTTTGAGTTTTACCTCTTTGTTCATATCAAAAGCATTATCAATAATATCTTGGACTTCAACAAGTACATTGGAATCAACATTCTGTATAAATTCTATTTTAAAATATTTGATACCGTCAAAAAGTGTAAAAATTTCCATAGACGCAACATTCAGGTGTGCAAGGGTTGCCAAAAGATAGCTGATATTTAAAGGGATTCTTCGATAAATTTCGATACTTAAAGAATTAACATTTTTTACTCTGAAACTGTACTCTTTTGTCTCTTTGGCAATTTTTGCTATATTTATAATATCCTGAGGTGAGTGTTTAAAGAAAAAGAGGTTCGACTCAATACGCAATATTTTTTTACGTAAAAGTGCAGGTAATTCTTGGAATTCATCAAGATTTTTTACTTTTGCCTCAATCAGAAGCCTTTTTTTTGCATCGGTAATTCTTCCTGTATTTTGAGCAATTTCAAGTGCACTGAGATATAAATCATACAACAGTTTAGAGTTAAAAGAGTTGTAAATATCTCCACCCACACCGCTGATATCGGCATAAGTAAGAATATATAAGAGCTGAAGATTTTTGGCATCGCCTACTTTTGACATAAATTTATAGAGTGTTTTCTCGTTATGTATATTTTCTTTGAAAGCAACACTACTCATCAAAATATGCTGTTTAACCAGAATGACTGCCATTTTTGTCAACTCTTCGCTAAGATTAAGATGTTTTGCAAACTGCACAACAAGTTTTGCACCGACCTCGCTGTGGTCCTGTTTCCTGCCTTTGCCGCTGTCATGAAAAAATACGACAATTTTAAGGATGAGTTTTTCATCTTCACTTAAGTTGTCATAAAGAGTCTGCAAAAATGATTCTTGAATATTTTCAAGAGCCTGCACACATTTTATGGAGTGAATGTCAACAGGATAATGATGATACCCGTCAAATTGTGGCAGATGCATGACTTTTTTAAAATTTGGAAAGAGTTTAGGGAGAATTCCAGCATCATAAAAAAGTTTTAAAAATGAGGCAATATGAGCTTTTTTAAAAAGTTCTTGAATAAGCTTATATATTTTGTTCGTAAGCGGATAGGAAATTTTTGCAATTGTAAACTGGCGTAAAAAACCTGCATCAAAATGATAATCTTTATCTTCTAAGTTTATAAGTAATTGGAGTAAGTTAGAAATTTTTTGCGGCGGTAGTTTAAAAGATGCGTACAGCCTGGTCTTGTGCCGATAAAAACCGTGTTGTAGTCTGTTTTTTCTAAAAGCAGGTATGTGTGTTGCATTATAAATGTAGGGACGTACCATCTTCTTTACAAAAATCTGCGCAAAATTATTAATGCGCCATTGGGCTTCTAAAACTTTACTTGCAAGTTTTTTTTGTTCTTTAAAGCCTAAAAGTTTGCTGACCTGAGGAATATATTCTAACAGGAGCCTGTCTTCTTGTCTGTTTGTGATAAGATGCAATGCACTGCGAACTCTGTAAAGCAGCTCTAATGCTATACGAAATTCTTTGTATTCTTCATCGCTAAAGACTGTTCCGCTGAGTTCTTTTGTGCTGTTGATACCGTAGATTGTTTTTGCCACCCAGTAGATGAGCTGTGCATCCCGAAGCCCGCCGACACTCTCTTTTATATTTGGCTGCATAGAAGTCGGATATTTTTTTCTGCGCTCCTGTGCCTCTTTGATTTTTGCAAGAAGAAACTCTTTTTGTTCATAGAGGCGAATTTTATTTAGCTCTCTTTGTGTTGCATGCCAGGTAAATGGGGAACCCGTAATGAGTCTTGATTCCATTAAAGAGGTTTTTATGGTTATATCTTCTGTGCTGGCTTTAAAAAGATCATCTATTTCATGAACTCTGTGTCCGAGTTTCATCCCTGCATCAAGTGCGAGATAAAACAGTTTTTCGATGATAAGTTCACAATTGTAACCCTCGATATCTTTATAAACGATAAGCAGGTCAATATCACTGTGTACACAAAGCTGTTCTCGTCCGTAACTGCCAAGGGCAACAATGGCAATAGGAATGGAACTTCGCATTGGCAGATAATTACCAAAAGCACGGCGCAGGATAGTTTTATACATCAACTCTATAATGGAGTCAAGTTTTTTTGTGTGACGTACCAAAAAATCTTTGCCTTGGTTTTTTGTAAAAAGTTCAGGTAAAGATTCTTTGTACTCTTTTATGTATTGTTTGAAGAGTTTTGAGAGTTCAAAGTCAGAACCTTTTTTTTCTAGTACATTTTCTATTTCTAAAAGTAAATTCATATGATATTGTATTGAATTTTTGATATAATTTATCTTTAAAGTTTAAAACGCCTTTCGAAACCCAGGTTTTCAAACGCTAAAGCGTAACTTAGAAAAAAACTAAATTTTTTTCTGTAACCTGGGCTGTGTGGCAACAAAGCCTAAAAGGCAAGGTTAAAACCTTGCTTCCGAAGAGCTGGATATATCTCGGCATCCAGGTTTTCAAACGCTAAAGCGTAACTTAGAAAAAAACTAAATTTTTTTCTGTAACCTGGGTCAAATTGCGTTAAAAATAAAAAGGGAAAATAAAAATGACAATTACAAAAAGTGTAACATTTATAGCAAAAGAGGGTTGTGAAGATAAAATGAAAGCACTTTTATCTGCCATGGTTCAACCGAGTAAAGCAGAAAAAGGGTGTCTGTTTTATGAGATTTTTCAATATGAAAATGATAAAAAAAGATTTATGGCAGTGGAAACTTGGGAAAATGAGGCCGCTTTAGACGGGCATAAAGCCTCAGCACACTATAAAGTATATAAATCTTCCTATGAACCATATTGTGAAGATAAATATACAGATGAATTAGAAGTATTGGGATAAAAATGGATAATTTATGGAATGAAAAAAAAGCGGCTACATGTAAGAATGATCTAGATTTACGAGTTTACAGCTCAAATCTTTTAGGACAGAATGATGAACTGGTGCTCCATGGAGGTGGCAATACCTCTCTCAAAAGTAAAATAGACGGCGAAGATGTGTTACATGTAAAGGGAAGCGGCTGGGATTTGGCAAACATAAAAGCAGAAGGTTTTGCCCCTGTAAAACTTGATACACTTTTGGCAATGGCGAAACTGCCAAGCTTGAGTGATAGTGAAATGGTACGTCAACAGCGAGAAGCGATGATAGACAAATCGGCTCCGAATCCTTCAGTAGAAGCGATATTGCATGCTCTTATTCCTTATAAATTTGTAGACCATACACATGCAGATGCGATAGTTACTATTTCAAATTCTGCTAACGGAGATGAGTATATTGTCAATCTCTTTCCAAATTTTTTAATCATTGATTATGTAATGCCGGGTTTTGAACTGGCGCATAAAATATATGAGATGACAAAAGATTTGGACTGGGACAGCATTGACGGTATTATTCTGCATCATCACGGAATTTTTACTTTTGATAATGATGCGAAAAAGTCTTATGAAAAAATGATTGAAGCGGTTACAAAAGCAGAAGATTTTTTGGATGAGAGAGCTGTTGTACAGATTGAACACAAGTATGTGCACAGTGACTGCGATATAGGAAAAATAACAAAAGTTTTGTCAAAAGCAAAAGGGTATGATGTTTCTATAAATATCAATCAATCGCCGTTAGCTGCTTTTTATGCGTCACAGGAAAATCTTAAAGAGTTTGCTTCTCGCGGTGTTTTGACCCCCGAACATATTATACGAACAAAAAGAGTGCCTTTAGTCATGGAAGATACTGATCTTGAAGGTGGTATTGAGCAATATATACAAGAGTATAAAGAGTATTTTGAAAAGTTTGCAACTGATGAGGTGATGTTAAATCCGGCACCAAATTATATGATTATTAAAAATCTGGCGGTCATTTCTTTCGGTAAAGACAGAAAAGAAGCAGCTGTGATAAATGATATAGTAAATCATACAATGCTCGCAGTTTTACGTGCAGACAAACTCGGCGGCTATCAAAGCATCAGCGAAGAAGAGAGTTTTAAAATGGAATACTGGGAACTAGAACAGGCAAAACTAAAAAAATAACTGAGAATGAATTACATGTAAGCCTAATAGGCGAAGCTAAAGCATCGCTTCCGAAGAACAAAAGAACTTTTACATGTAAGAGGACAACTCTTTTCGGAACTCAGACTTCAGTTTCAATGCCATAAAGTTAAGAAAAAAGTTTGATGTTTTCTCGGAACCTAGGTTTTAACCTAGGCCTTCGTCTTTAAAGACACAAAGCCCGCACTGAAGTACGGGTTCCGAAAAAAC
>JAMORM010000103.1 GCA_027063585.1 Sulfurimonas sp.
CTGCATACCCGAAGATTCTATTTGAAACATTCCCACCGTTTCACCCGTTTGAATAACATCATAGACTTTTTTGTCATTTTCATCAATAGTATGCCAGTCAATCTCTTTGTTGTATCTTCGCTTAATAAGTTTAATCGCATTGTCGATAACATCAAGTGTTTTTAAACCTAAAAAGTCAAACTTGATTAAATCGACATCTTCCATATAGTTAAGCGAATACTGTGTAACAAAAGTATCTTCCCCTGAAGGCTTATAAATCGGTGTCTTTTTCCAAAGTTCTTCATTACTTATAACAACACCCGCTGCATGCATCCCCGCATTTCGTTTGAGTCCTTCAAGTTTTTTGGCAAACTCCCAAACACGTCCGACCTGAGGGTCACTCTCAATCAGTTCACGAAGCTTTGGCTCTTTTTGAAAAGCGCCCTCTTTAAATTCGCCGTTTTTTGTTTTTCCATTGAGGGTAATACCTAATTCATCGGGTACAAGTTTTGCCATTTGGTCGGCTTTAGAGAGCGGCATATCCAAAACACGTGCAACATCACGGATAACTCCCTTTGCAAGCAATGAACCAAAAGTAATAATCTGTGCTACCTGATTTCTTCCATACTTTTTTGTCACATAGTCAATGACTTCTCCACGGCGTGCCTGCATAAAGTCCATATCGATATCGGGCATACTGACACGTTCAGGATTCAAAAAACGCTCAAACAGCAAGTCATATTTCATCGGGTCAATGTCGGTGATATCCAAAGAATAGGCAACCAGACTTCCGGCTGCCGAACCACGGCCGGGACCAACTGCAATACCTAAACGTTTTGCCTCTTTGACAAAATCCCACACAATCATCATATAACCAGGAAACTTCATAGAGTTAATGATGTCCATTTCAAACTCTAATCTGTCACGATACTCTTGATGACGCTCTTTTGGAACAATTTTTAAGCGTTTTTGTAGCCCTTCACGACATTTAATTATAAAATACTCGGCATCATTTTTATCCGCCGCACTCATCCATTTTTTCTTCTCATCTTCACTGGCATTCTCCGGCAAAGGAGAATCATCTTGAAAATCTATTTCTAAACCCTCTGCTTTGGCATACTCTTGTGTAAATTTAAAATTTGGCGGTGTCGGTGTTTTTACAATAGGCACAAAATCTTCTATCTTATTCGTAATTTCTTGAGTATGCTCCAATGCTTCGGGAATATCGGCAAAAAGTCGTGCCATTTCTTCGGGTGATTTGATGTAAAACTCATGCACGGAGTGGCGCATACGGTTTGGATCATCATAGAGCTTATTCATCCCTATACACATAAATGCCTCATGATACTGTGCATCATCCGGATAGGTATAATGCGTATCGTTTGTTGCAATAATTTTAATACCTGTTTCTTTTGAGATTTTTAAAATTTGCTCGTCTATATAGAGCTGATCACCGATACCGTGACGCATAAGTTCAAGATAAAAATCATCACCAAAGATATCTTGGTACTCTCTGGCAGCAGCCAAAGCTCCTTCATAACCCAGTGCTCCGTTTTTCACATTTCTTTCATTTTGCAAATTCAGATGCCAGTTCACTTCGCCCTGCAGACATGCAGAAGTACAAATAAGCCCTTCACAATGTTGGCGAAGTTCGTTTTTATTGATACGGGGGAAATAGTAAAAGCCTTCTATAAATGCTTTTGAAGAGAGGTACATAAGGTTTTCATACCCTTTTCTGTTTTTCGCATACAAACAGATATGAAAACGTTGTTTTGTACTTTTATCGCCTAAAGTTTCCCCGTTATGGATGTAGCCTTCCATCCCGATGATGGGCTTCAGGTCTGCGGCTTTCATCTGTTTGTAAAAATCAATAGCTCCAAACATATTGCCGTGATCCGTCATGGCAACACTTGTCATACCGAGTTCTTTAATGCGTGAGACTAAATTAGAGAGTTTGTTAGCACCGTCTAACAGTGAATATTCGGTATGAAGATGTAAATGTGTAAAGGAAGGTTTGGCACTCAAAAAGTCACTCCATTTTATAGTATAAAGAATAGAGTGATTATAGTTAAAATGACTTAATTTGAGATAAGTTGTAAGCCGTAAATGGCTGTAATTCCCAAAGTATAAGCTCCCAAGAGATATACATTTCTTGGGTTGCCTGAGAGTTTTGGTGTTGCAATCTCTGAGACATTTAAAATAGCTAATCCCACAGCACTTATATATAAAATAATTGCAAACATTTCATGACTTACTTGCGTTTCTAATAAAAATATAGCAACTAAAATCAAACTGTTATTATCAAGAGCAAGTCCTCTATATTTTGTGCCGCCTGCTAAGCCGTAAGTGCTAAAATAACTAAGTCTTATTGCTGCTGCTGCTACCATAATAAACGCGCCAAAAAGATATATAGGTGCAAAGTGTCCATAACTCAAAAGTAAAATAGCAGGCGTTACTCCATAGCTTACTATATCTATGAGAACATCCAGTTGTCCGCCAAATTTAGCATCATTTGCACTCCTGCCTTTGAGTTTTCTAGCGACAAGCCCATCGGCCCAATCAAAAGCAACGGCCCAAACCATACCAATCATCGCTGCCTCGTAAAGACCTGTAATACTAAAATAAATAGCTAAGAGTGTACAAGCCAGCCCTGAAAGTGATAAGAGATTAGGTAAATCATTCACATAAGATAAAATTGTCGGCTGTTGCAGCGCTTGCGATGTTGAATTGTTTTTTGACATAAAAGAAGTCCTTATAAGGTAAAATTAGTTTTGAATGGTGGAATGGTGGAATGAATGAGAGAATCATAGCAGGCATTTAGCATAAAAATGCTATTATACCCTAAATCATATTACTAACTGACCTCATATACTATTACACATAGTGAATGCTCTCTCATCTTATCCCATCAAGATAATTTTAATAATATTTGAAAACTCTCATAGTTGAAAACTTTTAAGCAGAGTATGTCAAGTCGGTTATGTACTATCAAAGGAGATTAAATTATGATTATATATACTGTAGGTACATTCGATTTATTACATGTAGGACATTTAGCTTTATTACAATACTGTAAAACACTGGGGGATACTTTTATTGTTGGTGTTGCTTCTGATGAAGTTGTACACTCTTACAAACCTAATGTTCCGGTTATTCCATTACACCAAAGAATACAAATGCTGCAAGCTTTGCAATGCGTTGATGATGTACGAGGATATCACGAACTTGAGTATGTAACAGCGTGCAAAGAGTTAAATGTAGACATTTTTGTTGTCGGAGAAGACTGGGGCAATAAACCACATAATATTGCAGTGGAAAAATACCTCAAATCAAAAGGTGCAAAAATTGTACAGGTAAGTTATAATCCGCAAACTTCATCTACACAAATAAAACAAAATGTCATAGATCAAAGAAAGAAAAGTTCAGCACCTATGACCTACAATGTTGCCTAAAAGATAAAACTTTTAAGCAAGAAATTACTTTTTATTTAAGTAATTTCTTCCAAGCCTTTTGTACTTTTTTTACAAGCTTCTCAGTAATGCCTTTTATTTCCCTAAGCATATTCGGGTTTTGGTGGAGTACACCTATTACCTCTTCTACATCACCAAAGTGTTCTACTATCTTTTTTACTTTCTTTTTACCGATTCCATCTATAGATGTTAAAAAATCACGTAACTCTTTTTTTGTAATTTTAGCTTCATCCGTAAATGATTCCGTAGATTCGTCTTTTGTTGGTGTAGGTACTTCAATGTCGGCACTTTTTTTCAAAGAACGTAAAGGTTTTAGGGCCAATTTATCTTGATAATTCCACTTTTCACTCGGCCACTCTTCGCTGTATCTTGGTTTTACCGGATAAATTTTATACTTACTGTCAAGCTCATGCATATAAACTTCTTCTTTACCGTACATTTTTTTCTTGTTTCCAAAATATGCACCGTCATAACTCGGGTTAAATTTACCGAAGGTAATATGTCGCATTGTTCTAAGAAGATCAGGTGAAATTTTTCCTAACTCTTCCCAGTTAAACATAGGAATATGCGGTTTTCTAAATCTGCCTTCGCTTAAAAGCCACATCAAATACTCACCAATCCAGTCTCTTATATACGGAAAAGCTGCAAACGCAGTAGCACATTCCAAGATACGAACTTTTCCGTCTTTTCCGTAAGCAACATCACAAGCCCAGTATTCTGCTTTTGCGGCTTTTGAGACTTTCACAGCCAAATCAAGTACAGATTTAGGCACATCCATATAATCCATACTTCCACCCTGAGAGGTATTTGTCAACCATTCACCCTCAGGAGCACGACGCCAAAAGGCACAAACAGGTTTATGCCCTATAAGCATTACACGAATGTCCGCTTCCATAGGAACAAAGTCTTGAACATAAACAGGATGGTATCTTTTTTCTGCCAAAAGCTCTTTTGCTTCTTCATAACTATCGACTTTATGTACAAAATAGCCACCGTAATTTGACGGTCCGTAAGATTTTTTAATAATTTTTGGATATTTTGCTTTTTTCAGTGCTTCATCTGCTTTTTTATGGTCATAATAAATATATGTTTTTGGAATCGGCAAGTCATATTTCCAAGCAAATCTTGTTACATTCTCTTTGGATTTGTTTGAAAACTGTGTATCAAGAGATGGAATAAAACGTACCTCAGGAAGTGCACGGGCTATCTCTCTAAAAGTTTCATAAGCAGTAGCAGGAATATTACCTATAAGCACATCAATCTTTTTGTCTTTGACTTCTTGAATAAATCTCTCTTTATCGTTTTTCCAATGATATGTCACTGTTTCTATTTTATTCGGCCATCCTTTAAAGTTTGAATGGTCAAAAAATCTCAGGACATAGTCCATATACAAAAAGCCTAACTTTGGTAATTCTTTATTACTTAATCCCATACTACTTATTCCTTATAAGTGAAGTTAAATTATTTAACTTTTTCTAAATACTCGCCATCGACGGTATTGACTTTTACAGTATCACCTTCTAAAACATGATAGGGTACTTGCACGACCGCACCGCTTTCAAGTGTTGCAGGTTTTTTACTTCCGCTTGAGGTATCACCTTTAAAATTCGGCGGTGTTTCAGTGATGACAAATTCCATAATTTCAGGAGCCTGCACGGAAATAGCATTGCCTTTATAAAATACGATATCAACATTTATGCCGTCTTTAAACCATTTTGAAGCATCATCACATTGTTCATAAGAGAGTCCAAGTTGGTCATACGTTTCATTGTCCATAAACTGGTACATTTCACCGTCATCATACAAATACTGCATAGTTTTATAATCAATCTCGGGAACTTCAAACTTATCGCCCGCATGTACGGTTTTTTCTACTACTTTACCATTTAAAAAACTTTTCATTTTCATACGAACAAATGCTGCACCCTTACCCGGTTTTACATGTTGAAATTCTACTACTTTATATGGAACTTCGCCTACTACTAAACGAACATTTTTTTTAATATCACTCATACCAATAGTTGCCATCAATACACCTTTAAAAATATTTTGAATGATTTTATAATAAAAGTGCTTAGAGTGTCCTAATAAGTAATTTCATGTAGTCATTTACGCACAAAGAATGCAATTTAAAAAAAAATTAAGTTTTATAAGAGTAACATTGAATAACATACATCAATGGAGAAAAAACATGACAATTTCATCAAAACAAAATATCATTACAATATCCGGTAATATTAAAAGTGTTGCACATTATCATGCAATAATGGAAGAAATAGATAAAATAAAACAAGAGTTCAATCTTATTAAAATTTATCTTTTAGACTCCATATCTATCATATCTTCTGTTATAGGTT
>JAMORM010000104.1 GCA_027063585.1 Sulfurimonas sp.
GTAGAAAGATATTCATTTTTTATAACAATAGCTATTTCATAACCGTTCTCTTTTCTTGCTGATTTAACTATGGAGTTTAACCCCTGCATAAATTCCACGGAGCCTAAATAGCGATTGTTCATTATAACAGGTGCTAAGCCTCGCAATACAAGTCCCGCACGACCGAGTTCAATTGCGACAATAGGCTTTTTGTCTCTTTTAACGGCAACTATGGTTTTTCTAAATGAACGTAAATCATCTCCAAACTTCTTTGGCTTCCATGCTCGTAAAAAGCTATGTACATTTTTATCGTGGATATGTATTTTAATATTTTTATAATTTGTATATTTTTTAAATTCCTGTGATAAACTTTGCAGACCGTTAATTGCGATAGTTCTGTTATTTTCCATCAATGAACGTACAACACTGTAATTTTGCGATATATTTATGGCATTAGTCAACCCTATATCTTCTTTTGCCTGCATTGCTTGTTGATATGTTCGATGAAGGGCAGTAGATTCTGAAGCATAAACATCATGTTCTAAGTCCTTTATTGAATAATAATAGTTCACTAAAATCACTATAAAACCTACCAATATAGAAAAAACTAAAGGTATATGTATCTTCTTGCTAATTGATATTGAGTTTAAATTCATCATTATCTGTTTCTTCCCTTATTTCTGTTGTATTATTTTATTTTTCCATTGCCATAATATTTAAATAAATAATCTGTCACAATCTCTGCATCTTCTTTTGTTATTGGTGCTTTAAAATGTGTTACCATTTTTTCAGTTTTTTTTGCCCAAAAATCACGTGATTGCGGGCCTTGGTTTATAATGTAACCAAAAGAGTGGCACATCAAACAATTTGCCTGTACAGCATCAAAACCTTTACCCATTTTTATCTGATATGATATGTATGGTACTTCAACATCACCTTTTACCTGTGCAAACAGTGAACCAACAAATAGTATAGCTATTAATAATAATTTTTTCATTTTTTCTCCTTAAACCACTTCTACTGTAACTTCATCAATACCATTATATTTATATCCGCCATGGTTCCATCCAATATCTTTTGCAAATGGCTGCTCATCTCCGAGACGATTTATTGCTTTTGTCATAAATGTTACTTTTCCATAATCTGTAGGCTTATATGCATATCTAAACTCTGTATATGCATATCGTCCATTTTCTTGTTTCAGCTCTGCTTCATCCCATGTTTTTCCACCATCAACAGAGACTAAAACTTCTCTAATCCCATGTCCGTCATCAAAAGCCACACCACGTACAACAACATGAGAGTTATGATACACTTTCATACCATTTTCAGGGTAACCAATGACTGACTTTACATTCATATTTGTAATTGGCTTTGTAGGTTTAAAATGATGTTGTGGTGTTTCACATTCACATTTATTATCTGGAACACGATAAGCAATATCCATAAAGAAAAGAGATTTATATTTATTTGTTACAGTAATATTGCTAAGCATTTTCACCCAACTATCAGAATAATATCCAGGTATAACTAAACGAAGAGGAAAACCATTTAAATATGGTAAATCTTCACCATTCATTTCATAAGCAATAATCACATGATCATTTAATTCTTCAAGTTCAAGCTCTCTGACAAAGTTTGGAGTTTCATAGTATGCAGCATTATCCTTACCGTTAAAGCCTATCCATTGAGCATCTTTTTTAAGCCCTGCACGATTTAAAAGGTCACTAAGTCTTACCCCTTTCCATTTAGCACAACCCATAGCACCGCTACCCCACTGAATACCTCCAGCGATTGGTGTAAATGCTGAACGGCTGTTCCCGCCACATTGAAGTACTGCAGTAACTTCTACTTGTTCAAAATCATTTTTTAATTCCTTAAGAGAAATTTCTAAATCCTGTTCTACAAGACCATCTATTTTAATGGTATACGAATCTGTATCTATATGTGTTGGAATATCCGGAAGGTGCCATCTTACAAAAAATTCATCATTCTCTGTAATCCCTCTTGCAAAAGTACTTCTTGGTGATTCTAGGAGTGGTGGTCTGTCTGAGTAAGTTATTAATGGTCTCTTTTCAGGGAAAGCCATATTAGAGACTTTTCTATTATCAACAGGCTGATGTGTCTCACCAGCTGATAGTGCAGTTGTACTTAAAATAGCAGCTGATGCAGCTATAGAAGTTTTGAGAAATTCTCTTCTTTTCATATTTTTCCTTATAATAATTATTTATTTTTGATTATAGCTATAAATATTTAAAATGACTTAAAAAAGCTATTTTTCCAACTCACTATAGCCTTTTTTAAGCTGTGCTTTTTTGGCCAGTAAATTTACATTTTGTCTTTTATCGCTATCAATTTTTGCATAATGTTCACTTAATTTTTCTAATGAATTTTCTAATTTTTCATTCATTTTACACAATTCATCTGCCGTTGAAGATTCTAAAGTTTTCAAAATATTACCAAGTTGTGATTGTGATTTAACATAATCCGATTTTATTGCTTCTATATCTTCAATCAAATTACTAAATTGAGAAAACATTTTAGGGAGTTCTGCTGTTTTAGATTCAAGTTCATGCATATTTTTTGCCGATAATATCATCTGTTTAATTATCATTTCACTTTGATTTTTTACATTTACTAATCTGTTTTCACTTTCACTCAAAGTTATGTCCATGCTGCTTGCATGAGATTTTAAAAGCAATATTTCATTTTCAAAAGCTTTTGTCAGAGCAGATAATTTCGTTGATGTTTGCGAAACAATATCTTGCGAAACCTCACCTGCTATTAATTTTAATGCATCCAATTTGCTTTTTAATTCATTCACACCGTCAGTAAAATTACATCTGCTATCTAGCGCTTCATTGAGTAAGCTTTGCAGTCTTTTGTAATGATCCTGTTCTGCTACTCTTAGTATATCTATGTGCCTATGTACGATATCATCTAGTTCCGGCAGTTTCACTTCGCTAAAATAATTAAATGATTTACTGACATCTTTAGACATAGTTTCCATCATTTCAAACTTATCAATCAGTTTTGTTTGATTTAACTGTATCGCGTCTAATGCTTTTATATCTTCTTTAAATTTTTCACGAATCTCTTCTTGAGCATTTCTGTCTTCAGAGCGTGAAATTGTTATTCTTTTTTCAATATCAAGTAAAAAATTTTTCAACTGATTTATTTGTTGTAGTAAAACCTTTATAAATTCTTCTTGTGTTTTTGCAAGTTGCGACTGCTGGGTCTGATGCAGAATATTCATTATTACATACAATATTAACGCAAAAAGAAAAGGAAAGAGAGACTCTTTTACAAGAAGTACAACATCTGTATTTTGGGTATGAATAATAAAATGGACTACACTGCCAATCGCGCCTACACCAAGTATTAAAGGAGCATAATTAATTTTATTTGGACGTTTTAAAATAACTATTTGTCTTAAAAATAAAATACCCATTACAATAAAAGCTATCATCAAATCATTATGGAGCATTCTCTCTCCCTTTTAGTTGCTTTTATTGTATCATAATTTTTTATAAAACGATGTCTAATATCTCTTTTGGATGCTTAACAATCACAGAATGCGACCCATGTGCAGAAAAACCCCATGCTGCAAAAATTGCTCCAATTCCGGCACTATTTGCACTTTTTATATCTTTAGAGTTGTCTCCAACCATCCATGCTTTGTCTTTTGTCTTGTCATAATGATAAAAATCCAAAATTTTATGGAGCATATCAGGATGTGGTTTTGATACCTTTACTTTGTCTGCCCCTACTATCATATCAAACATAGCTTCTACATGTAAATGCTCAAGCATTGTCAATGCAAATTGTGTCGGAGCATTTGTTGCCACAGAAAGTTTTACCCCATTTACATGTAAAGCTTCAAGCATCTCTTTTACCCCTTCATACAGGTAAGGATGTTCTATGCACTGCTCTTTATAATGTTTTTCAAAAAGCTCTCTGTCAGCTGTTTCATAGACTTCGGTATTATAAAAAAGTTTAGGCAGATTTCGCACCTCTTTGTTAATAGCCTCTACAATAAATTCTTCTCTAAGCGGTGGTAAATTGTGATTTGTTTTTCTTACATAATTCACTGAGATAGTAATATCTTTTTTTGAATCAATCAAAGTACCATCCATGTCAAATATAACTATTTTTTGCATCACTTCATCTTTTCATAAACTTCTACCAAAGCATCTACAAACAAGTCACTGTCATTAGGACATTTACAAACACGGTACTCTTTAAATCCCATTTCTTTGGCAATTTCACGGTACTCAACATCCAGTTCATAATCTGTTTCCGAATTATCAATTGTAAAAGCGATAGGGAAAATAACAACACCTCTGTTTCTAACCGTTTTAAGTTTTTCTTCCAATGACGGTGTTAACCATTGCATTCGTCCCACTTTTGACTGATATGCCAAATGAACATCATGAAACAACATTCCTTCTTCTTGCATCATCTCTTTTAAAATAGCTACATGACGTTTCACATGTTTTTCATACACATCACCGGCATCTATAATTTTTTGGGGTAATCCATGTGCAGAAAATATAATATCAAAATCACGATATTTATCCGCAGCAACAGTTGTTTTAATACTCTTTATAACTGCCTTATTATATGTTTCATTTTCAAAAAAATGTTTTTTTTCAACTAAAAGTGCAGTGCCTTGACTCTTATGATAACACGCTTCAAAGTCTTCAAGAGAAGATTTCGTAGTCGTTGTGGAATATTGAGGGTATAAAGGAATAAGGTAAATTTTATCGACATCCTCTTTATTGAGTCTCTCTACTACTTCACATGCAAAAGGCGGTGTGTAACGCATAGCAAAATCGACAATAAACTTTTCACCGAGTTTTTTTTGTAACTTAGATACAAGTTTTTTTGTATGCCCGACAATAGGAGATTTACCGCCAAGTTCCCTGTAAATTTCCTGAGAAGCCTCTACACGACTAAAAACAATGAATCCTCCTATCATTTTTCTCATAAGCGTGCTTTTCATTGTTAATATATTTTTATCTGCAAACATATTTTTTAAAAACATTTCAACTTCATTCAAGTTGTTCGGTCCACCCATATTCAGTAAGACTATTGCTTCTTTTTTCAATCTTTATCCTATATATATACTCAGCCAAACAACCACTTTTTTGGTTTTAAGTAGTGTATGCTTTGTATTTGCGGCAATAAACAAAGTGTCTCCGCTTTTTAATTTGTGTACTATACCATTTATTTCTAATTTTGCACAGCCTTTTAAGACAACTACCCATTCGTCTTTCTTCTCAACAAATATCTGCGGTGTTTTTAGCGTATTGCTTACTATGGTTTTTATTTCTACATTTTTCTCTTTAAGGAGTGTCTGAAATTTTTCAGTGTCAGGTTTAGGTAACTCATAATCAAAAATATTAATCATCTTCAACTCGTAAACTAACGTCATACATAAACCGTTGCAGAGGCAGCATATCTTCATATATTTCATAAAGTCTGTTTATGAGTGTATCTCCGTCTTCTATTAGATGTGGATCAAGTATTTTATATGTTGCCATTCCTTTATAGAGGCTCAAATCAGCATACGACATATCGGCGTTAAATCCTTTGGGATAACGTTTATAGCCTTTTTCTAAATACTTATAGTCTTTATTTAAACCCTTAATATCTTCCAAAATTTGAGCTAGTTCTGCCCGTTTTCTATCATTTTTGATAGTCGCTCGAAAAGCATCTAACATCGGTTTTTCAAACCATCGTACACCCACAGCTACATAGAGTTCTTCGGGTGAAAAATGCATATA
>JAMORM010000105.1 GCA_027063585.1 Sulfurimonas sp.
TAATTTTTCTTTTAATGTTATAGCACTGACTATGCTAATTTCATGCTCGAAACTTGCACCACCGAATAAAATTGTTAATTTCAATAGATATTTCCTTTTATATTGTTTGAAGTTGTTTGAGTGCACTTTTTACAAGGGAAGCAGTATCTTCACCTTCACATGCGCTCAAAGCCTTTGATATTTTCTCTTTTTTAAAGCCTAATGCCTGCAGTGCTTCACTTGCTTCATTAAATGCCCGTGAGGCTTGAGGCGCTGAATTATCAGCCAATATTTCAGCATCAAAACCGTTAAGCTCTACCAAAATACGCCCTGCACTTTTAGGACCGATTCCCGGTACCTTTTTAACACCGTTAATATCTTTGTTATTTATAACAGCTGCAAATTGAGAAGGAGTGTATGTAGAGCATATCGCCATAGCGACCTTGGGACCCACACCGTTAATTTTAATCAGACGAGAAAACATTTTTTTCTCAGACATATCCATAAAACCAAAAAGAAGGTGTGCATCCTCACGGATTATTTGAGCCGTAAAAAGTGATACATCTTCTTTGGGCAATGCAGAAAATGTATGTAAAGAGATAAAAACCTCATACACGATACCCTGCACATTTACATGTACATATGTCGGTTCTTTATATTCAACTTTTCCATGTAAGCCTACTATCATATTTCATATATTCCTTATTCATTCATTGGACGAATCACATATTCGCCTTCATCTAGCTGGACTAGTCCAAAAACCTGTTCATGAGAGCCTTCCATTGGTTTGTAGACCACTTCAATTGGAGGATCAACTAATTTAAATTTAATCTCATTATAGCCCATCCACTTATCTCTGTTTATAATTCTTGCATCCAATATATTGTCTTGGAAAGAAGAGGTTCTTGTTGTTAAGAGATTTAACTGATCTTGTGTCATTTCATACTCTGCTTTTAAATTCTTTACATTTTCCTGCATCGATTGAAACTGCTTATATTTTTTTACAAATGAATCAGGCATTTTTACACCATTTTTTTTGTAATGCATCAGTCTTTTTTTAATTTCTATAAAAGCAGGAGTAGCTTCTTTGATCAAATGCGTCTGTTTTTTCAGCTCTTGCTTGAGCTCTTTTAATTCTAACTTTAAATTTTCTATACTCTCTTGATTTGAATCTAAATCTTCTTTTGCATCTTTTTGTAATAAAGGATCAATAGTAAAAACATTCTCACTGCCCTGGAGTTTTTGAATTTCTATTCGTTTAGTCGCTGTTGCTTTTACATGAGAGGCACAAATGTCTATGTCTATTTCCTTGCCCCGAATTATACCACCTAAAGCTTGTGCTACCTTTACCTTCTCACCTTGTATCTTTCCATGTTCAAGTCTGGTCACCCGAATATTTTTTCCATAAGCTTTGCCTTTATGAACATTTATTTCCAAATCATCTGCTTGCACAATTGCTGTTTTATGCGTCTGTCCATGTATTACAGCTTCTTTAGCAATCACTTTTGCATTGGAACCAACATTTCCTTCTATCTTAATTTTAGTTACCTCAACAACCATACCCGTACCTACGGCATCTTTAATGGCATCTGCTTCTTTTACGGAAATATCGACATCAGAGTCAATACCACTTTGTATAGAACCTGTTGTTTTGAAACTAATCTCTCCGACATCTACTTCATTTTTAATAACATATGTCTCATTCTCAAAAGCAATATAACCATTTTCATTGGCATAGTATTTTATTGACTTTTCATCTTCAACAACCTTAATTGTACTGTCAACTTTAAATGTCGGTTCATATTTAATAACAGGCTCGGAAGGCTTCATATATTCACCCCGACAGTTTCTTCCCGGTTTTCCAAGCTTTGGCTTGATGTATTCTATAAGTAATTCATCTTTTTTAACATTTTGGATAAACCCTCTCGAGGCATAATCTACTTTTTCATTATCATTTAGCTCTTTATTCTTTTCAAAATGTAGTATCAATGCATCATCTGTTGTAGGTGTTGGTTCAAACCCTTCTGCAATTAAGTGTGTTTCACTTTTTTCAAACTCTAAATGTTGTGCTACCCGTATACGTGCAGAAATTTTTGAAACCACATCTGGCAACATTTCATCAAAAATATACACAAGAATCCCGGCTCTTATTTTTTTCTTGTTAATCAATTCTACAAAATTATCTTCAAATCTGGGATTATAATCAACACTCGATCCGGCTGCAATACTCAAATAGACTTTACATTTTGTTGCATTGGCACCGACAGCTGTGATAAAGTTTTTACAAAAATCTTCATCCTGAACTCTTTTTGAGAAGACTTCCACTTCGTATGTCTGTTTAATCTGAAAATCAGGATTCAGGTAAGTTTTTTCATCATCAAGCTCATGTAATTCTTCTTGTGTTACCTCTTCCCATTCATTTTCTTCTTTTTCATTTTTTATTCTTATATAGGTTTGAATATCCAGTATATTGAAATCAAGTAGTTCGGGTTTTATTTCATATGACTTTGATATATTAAATATCTCTTTAGCAACGTTTTGAGTTCTTATAACTGTCGGACGGACTTTTCTTGCTGTTTTAGTCTTTTTATCAGAGCCAAATAATGCCATAATTAAGTTACCATACTTTTTTTTAAATTTTATTTATTATAGATTTTAACCAAAGATTTGTTAAACTTTTGTAAATCTTATATTATATCGACAAAGAAGCCTATGTTTAAAGCAATATTTACTAATAGTTTTGGAATTCTAACCTCCCGTGTGTTGGGATTTTTCAGAGACCTTTTAACCGCATCAGCTCTTGGTGCAAATATATACAGCGATATTTTTTTCATCGCCTTTAAACTCCCTAATCTTTTTCGCAGAATTTTTGCAGAAGGTGCTTTTACTCAAGTTTTTATACCTGCCTTTACACGAAGCAGACACAAGGCTGTATTTAGTATAAATATCTTACTTGTTTTTTCTTCTATCATACTTCTAATCACTTTACTTGTAAATCTCGTACCCGAACTTTTTACAAAAGCAATTGCTACAGGTTTTAATGCTGATACCATTGCACTCGCAGCTCCCTATGTTGCCATTAACTTTTGGTATCTTCCATTGATTTTTCTTGTTACATTTTTAAGTGCCATGCTTCAGTACAGACATCATTTTGCAACCTCGGCATTTTCAACTGCACTACTGAATCTTTCACTCATTGGTGCGTTGTACCTTTCACAAGACAAAAGCCAGAGCCAGATTATTTACTATTTGAGTTTTGGTGTCGTTATCGGCGGACTACTGCAGCTTAGTGTGCATTGTATAGCCATATACAAACTCGGACTCGTAAAACTGCTTTTGGGCGGATTGAAATATTTCAAGCGTAAATCCGCATCTATAAAGAGTGAAACAAAAAAATTTCGTACAAACTTTTTTCCGGCTGTCTGGGGTAACTCTACAGCACAGGTTTCTGCTTTTTTAGATACATTTCTGGCTTCATTTTTAGCAACAGGTTCTATCTCTTACCTCTACTATGCCAACCGCATTTTCCAATTGCCCTTGGCACTTTTTGCTATTGCCGTATCTGTGGCACTGTTTCCAAGAATCGCACGCTATTTAAAAAACAATGATGAAACAAAAGCTGTGACAAACCTGCAAAAAGCTTTCTGGTTTTTGACCTTTTTACTCACATTTAGTACTATCGGCGGTATTATACTTTCACATGAAATCATCTGGCTGCTCTTTCAAAGAGGTGCATTTGATGCACACGATACGAATAACACAAGCGCCGTACTACAAATGTATATGCTCGGACTTTTGCCTTTTGGCATACAAAAGCTTTTTGTTCTTTGGCTCTATGCAAAAGAGATGCAGGCAAAAGCCGCAAAAATAGCTACCATTTCTCTTGTTGTCTACATTACTTTTGCCTTAACGTTTATAAGTCCCTTTGGTGTAGCAGGCTTAGCACTTGCCAGTACAATAGGAGGCTTTGTCAGTCTATTTTTTACTCTTAAAGTTTTTGGGATGCAAAGCTTTTTTGCTATACTTCGCTCAAAAAATCTCATCTATCTGGCTGTAAGTTCTTTTGTTCTTATCGCATTACTACTACTTTTAAAGGAATATCTCCGTGCATATATTTGATTCTGTACAAAAAACAAAACGTAAATTCACTCCGCTTAAAGAAGGAAAAGTCTCACTCTATGTCTGTGGCCCCACGGTATATGATGACGCTCATCTTGGGCACGCGAAATCAGCTCTTGTATTTGATTTGCTTACACGTATTTTAAAAGCAAACGGCTATGATGTAACCTATGCCAGAAATATTACAGATATAGATGACAAAATCATTAAAAAAGCCATAGAACAGAAAAAAGAGATAAAAGAAATCACAGACTTTTATACAGAGGCTTTTCACACAGAAATGGAAGCTATCGGTGTGAAAAGACCTACGATTGAACCAAAAGCAACCCAAAGTCTTGACGCCATGCTTGATTTAATCCAAAAACTTATAGACAAAGGACATGCCTACCAAACAAGTGAGGGAGATGTCTATTTTGATACATCAAGCGACAGCGAATACCTGAGTCTTTCACACCGCAAACAAAACGAAGAGGACAAGCAAGAACGGGTTGCAAGTTCCACAGAGAAAAAAAATCATGCCGATTTTGCACTTTGGAAACATGTAAAAGATGACAGTATCACCTTTGAAAGCCCTTTTGGAGCCGGTCGTCCCGGTTGGCATTTAGAGTGTTCGGCGATGATAGAAAAACATCTGGCATATTCCGACACTCCTTATGCTATAGATATTCACGGCGGAGGTGCCGATCTGCTCTTTCCACACCATGAAAATGAAGCGGCACAAACAAGATGTGCAACAAAACACGAACTTGCAAACTACTGGATGCATAACGGTTTTGTAAACATCGAGGGCGAAAAGATGAGTAAATCTTTAGGCAACAGCTTTTTTCTCAAAGATGCACTCAAAGAGTATGACGGCGAAGTTTTACGATTTTATCTTTTAAGTACACATTATAGAAGCAATTTTAATTTTAATACCCAAGATTTGGAAGCTTCAAAAAAACGTCTCGATAAACTTTATAGACTGAAAAAACGTCTTTTTGGTCTTGCACCATATAATGATGATACACCATTTAAAAAAGAGCTTTTACAAGCTTTAAATGACGATATGAATGTATCTGCAGCACTTGCACTGATAGATGATATGATAAGCAGCGCTAATGAAACACTTGACAGCGCAGGCAAACATAAACAGTTCAAGCGTGAGACAATGGCAAATCTAAGCTTTATAGAAGAAATTTTGGGCTTTGGCGTAAAAAATCCTTTTGAGTATTTTCAATTCGGTATAGACGAAGAAACAAAAAGGAAAATCAACAGACTCATTGAACAAAGAAACGCAGCAAAAAAAGAGAAAAACTTTGCACTTTCAGATAAAATCCGTGATGAAATTTTATCATTTGATGTTAATCTTATGGATACCCCTCAGGGAACTTTTTGGGAAAAGGTCTAGTCAATGACACTTCCACAACTGCAGCAGCATATAGAAAAGAATGCACTTACATGTAACATAGAATTTCAGCGCTTATTTCACGGACGCGGCGGTCTGTATGAGGGATGGAATCATCTCACAGTCGATTCAATCGACGACATACTCAGCGTTGCGCTTTATTTTGAGAAGGAGAATGAAACTGCACTTATAAATATGCTCAAAGAGTTTACATGTAACACTAAATATACAACACTTGTGGTGCAAAGAAG
>JAMORM010000106.1 GCA_027063585.1 Sulfurimonas sp.
TCATTTTCACTGATTACAAAAACATTTTTTTTGCTGTATCCCATCATATTTGCCATCATATTTGTAGGAATCTGCTCTAAGGCATTGTTATAATCCGTAACAGCTTGGTTGTATGCCCGACGTGCCGCAGAGATTTGTGCTTCAACTTCATTCAACGAATGTTGCAGGTGCAGAACATTTTCATTTGCTTTAAGCTCTGGGTAGTTCTCAACCGCAATCATAATTGAGCCAAGAGCAGAACTCATTTTTTCATCTAAATCAATTTTCTCTTTGTCACTTAAATTTGTTTTATTTGCCTGTGCACGCAGTTTGGTTATATCTTGAAGGATGGACTTTTCATGCTGCATATATTTACTGACAGACGCAACAAGATTGGGTATCAAATCATAACGTTTCTTTAAGAGTGTATCTACTGAAGCAAAAATATTTTCAACCTGATTTTTCTTTGCTACGAGTGAATTGTACATAAGCACTAAAATTATAGTAAGTACAATGAGAATGATAAGTGGTGTGGACATAAAAGCTCTCCTTTAAGATAGTTTATCTGTTTATGTTTTAATCTGTGCTTATAGCTTTTGCAGCGGCATATCCGCTTGCCCAGGCAAAAGCAAAATTATAACCCCCGCGTTTGCCGACAACATCCAGACATTCACCGATAAAGTAGAGATTTTTCTTCTTTTTTGACTCAAAAGTTTTTTCATTTACTTCAAGAGTATTTATGCCGCCGCCGCTTACTTCGGCATGACGAAATCCATGTGTATCTGTCACTTCAAATCGCCAGTTAAGCATAAGATTTGCTATTTTTTTTGAAAATTTTGTATCTATGTTTTTACTCTCAGGGTTTACATGTAACTCCTGCAAAATACCGTGCGCTATTTTTAAGGGAACCAAGCCGACGAGTATGTCTAAAAGAGTAAAGGCAGGCATATTTTTCTTTACATGTAATAGATGGGCAGAGAGCTTTTGTGCTGTAAATTCAGGAAGCAGATTGATGGAGATATCAACGGCCCCATACTCTAAAAGTGCTTGAGCGGCACGCTGGGAAATATCTAAAATGGCAAAACCCGAAACTCCGTAGTTTGTAAAGAGAACATCTCCGCTTATTGTTGTCTCTTTTTGATGGTTAATCAACAGCGTAACTTCGGCATTGAGTTTGGCTCCGCTCATTTTATGGGCTGTTTTTGATGAGAGATGTAGTTGTACCAAAGAAGGATAAGCCTCAATAACAGTGTGTCCGAAAGTTTTGGCAAACTCTTCGGCATCGGCATTGCCTCCCAAATGAGACGCAGCACGTGAACCGCTCGCGACTACGACACTGTCATAGCTGTTTGTCAGTTTTTTTATATCTGTAATTTTATGTTCCGTATGAAAAATGACACCGAGAGTGTGCGCATATTCTTGGAAAATTTTGGCAACACTTTTGGCTTCATTGCTCAGTGGGTAGGCTCTGCCGTCATCTGTTACATGTAACAGCAGCCCGATAGATGCCGTGAATTTTTCAAACTCTTTAAATCCGAAGGTATTGATGGCGTACTCTACAAAGCTTGGATTTTGAGAGAAAAAATCATTGGCACTGATATTTTTATTTGTAATATTACAGCGTCCGTTTCCTGAGACGAGAATCTTTTTTGCCGGTTTTGTATTTTGTTCATAGAGCGTTACATGTAAGCCTGCTTTTGCACAAAAGATGGCACATAAAAGCCCCGAAGCTCCACCGCCGATAATAGCTACCGTTTTTGCCATCAGAGTGTCACAATCTTAGCCCCGAATCCGCCGAGGTGTTGGGGTGCATCTTCAAACTTTTTGACACGCGGGTGTTGTTTTAAAAACTCTTTGACGGCATAAGAGAGTTTTCCCGTGCCTATACCGTGATAGACAATGACTTCATCCCAGCCGTTTATCAGGGCATCACTTAAAAATTTGTCTAAAACCTCACAGGCTTCATCGGCCCGTAATCCGTGCAAGTCGCATTTGAGTCCTGCTTTTTTCTCTACCTGTACGTTGAGGTTTGTTGTGGGCTTTTGCTTGATGATTTGTGTATGTTTGAGATGTTTTGTTTTGACACGTACTCGCATACCGTCAACTTCTATAGTTGCCTCGTTTTTGCCTTTCATGGAGACTATCGTCCCTTTTTGAGAGTGGTATTTTACTTTGTCTCCGATTTTGAATTCTATATCTCTTTTGTCTTCTTTTTGTGTCTGTTTCGGCAGTTTTTTGTTTGCTTTGTTCATCGCCCGATGAATTGCTTTTATATCGCCTGCGCGTGCCGCATTTTTTGCTTCGTTGATAGCTACATCATAAGAGTGTTTCAGTAGTGCTTTTTGCTCTTCTAATTCACGTAAAAGTTGCTCTTTTTGTTCTTTAAGGGCATGCTCTTTTTTATGGATTTCATCAAGCTTTTCGTCAACTTTTTTATGTTTTTGCTTGAGTTCACGCTCAAGCTGTGAGCCGCGTTCAATCAAGAGTGAAAGTTTTTCGGAATTATCGCCGTAGACTTTTTTTGCTTCATTTACGATAGTATTTGAGATGCCGTAACGGCTTGCCGTCTCAAAAGCATAACTCTTTCCTATGATGCCTTGCATAAATTCATAGGTGGGTTTTCGTTGTTCTTCATCATAAATCGCAGCCATCAGTTCTACATCATCTCTATCTGCCATCAGTGCTGCAAGGCGTTTATGGTGGGTTGTTACGACTACTTTCTGCCCGCGTTTGATTAAATCGTCAAGTATGACTTTAAAAAGCGCTGCCGCTTCATCGGAGTCCGTACCGAGTTCTATTTCATCCACACCGATAAGTGCTGATTTATACTCAAATATACGTGAAAATTGCTGCATTCTTCCCGCAAAAGTAGAGATGTCGTTTTTGACATTTTGAGGGTCGTCTATAATGGCTTGTATTGCTTTAAAACTGCCTATATGGGATTTCGTCTCATTGAGCTTCATCGGTATAATGTACTTTGCCATAAATGCAGAAGCCAATATGGATTTTAAAAGCATCGTTTTTCCGCCGGCATTGACACCCGTAACCATTAAAATATTTTTAGAAAAGTCAACATTGATTGGTTTTGCATGGTGCAGGGCAGGGTGTATGAAATCACTCAGTACTATTTTTGAATCTTTTTTACTTTTGATTAGCTGTAAATCTTTACTTTTTGCAAAGAGTACACGTGCCTGATAGTTGTCAAACTTTGTAAATTCTTTATCTATAAAGTTGATAAAAGGCTGCAATTCATAGAGCTTTTTTGAAAACTCTTTTGCATATTCGTAAAATATTGTTTCGCGTTCTTGCTCTATATAGCGTATCTGTTCTTTTGATTTTAAGACACTGTCGGGAGCAACATAGAAAAAACCACCCGTACTTCTACCGAGAATTGCCCCTTTGAGTACATGGTTAAATCCCCCACGCACAAGCAGACACTCTTCATTATTCATAAAGTGAATTTGTGTATCTACTAGATAACCGGCTAGTTTGGAGCTAGACATCATTCTTTTAAGTGCACCTGAGATGTTGTTTTTATGTTCGGCTATTCTTTGTGAGAGTCTAAAAAGATTTTCATCTAAATTCTCCTCAAATTTTCCGTCATGCGTAAAATACTTTTCTATCTCTAAAAAAGTTTCGGGAATAATGAACCTCTCCATCCATTCCCCGATTAAGCCCTCAAGTTCTCGGTTTTTAAAATAACGAAAATAGCGCACAATTTTTACTATTTCAAATATTTGTTCAAAGTTCAAAACACCGTGTTTTTTCAGATGCCCTTTAATGTCAAAAAAATCGACAACTTTAGGCGGTGCTTTAAACTCAAGCTTGTCCAGCTCTTTTATATAGCGAAAATGAAGTTCCTGATCGCCTTCGATATACAAAGAGTGCACACGGGAAAAGAAGCTTTGAAACTGTTCTATATGAGCATCTAAGTCAAGCTGATGAATGAGTGTTTGGATTTTTGAGATTTTATCTGTTTTCATATCTGTTAATTATTCTTTGATTTTAGTGTAAGTGTAATAATGTGTATAAATTATTAAAAATTAAGTAGATTATAACATAAAAATTATGATGTTTTTTCGGAACCCAGGTTTTAACCTGGGCTGAATTGCTTGAAAGCTTAAGAGGCAAGGTTAAAACCTTGCTTCCGAAGAGCAAGAAACCTGTACTGTTTGAGGAACCCAGGTTTCAACCTCAATGCCATTAAGTTAAACGGCTTTTTCGGAACCCGTACTTTAGTGCGGGCTTTGTGTCTTTAAAGACGAAGGCCTAGGTTAAAACCTAGGTTCCGAGAAAACATCAAGCTTTTTTCTTAACTTAATGGAACCCAGGTTTCAATCTGGGCTGAGAATGGCAATAAGTTGCGTTTTAGCGTTAAAAACCTATAAAAATGTTGCTGAAAATGTCAAAAGAATTAGAAAAGAGATGGGTGTTACACAGTTGGATTTAGCACTGACAATCGGTCATAAATCTATGAGTACGATTGCAAAAATAGAAGCTTCTTTGGAAAATAAACATTATAATTTAGAACATATTTATAAAATAAGTAAAGCCTTAAATGTTGATATTTGCGAGTTTTTTAAATAGTAACAATCTATTCACAAGTAGCTGCACTAATCATCTCCGCATAGTGCGGCGTATTTTCTTTGCCTATAAAGGTATACGTTCCTACACTTAATGAATATATGCTTGAATTAACATCGACACCGTTACATGTAACCGTTTTACCTTGTTCATATTTTATTATCGTTTTGAGCATTTTTTCTCTTTGAGTCTGATTGTATTTGTTGTATGCTACTGCACCGAGTATAATTACCAAAAGTATAATCCCAATAAAAAATTTTTGAGATTTGTTCAGTTCCGTAAAATAATGCAGGGCTGCAAATAACAGTGCTACAATAACTAAACCGTATATGTAGGCCATTATGCGGTTCCTCTGATTTGGTAGGTAATGTCACCGGCACCAAAACCGATAATAAGTCCTTTATCAAGTGTTTCTAAGTCTTTGTCGTCTTTTATAACTGTTATGGTATTGTTAGCGCGTGAGATTTTATCTGCCATTGTAAGGTTATAGTCTTTAAAGCTCTCTTTGAAATCTATATCACGCGGTGTCTCTCCGGCGGACCAAACAGGTAAAATTATGAGTTCGGCTGCTCCGTCAAAACATTTTATAAATTCTTCTAAATTATCAATGGTTCTTGAGTATTTGTGTGGTTGCCAAATAGCTGTAATCTTGTCAAAACCTTTGAGCAAGGCATACTCTTTGAGCGATTCAAAAGTGGCTTTTATTTCGGTAGGGTGATGACCGTAGTCATCAATAATGACGCTGTCATGCTCAAAACCGACAATATCAAAACGTTTTTTAATCCCTTTAAAGTTTAAAATATTTTTTCGTATATCTTCAATACACATAGACTCATGGGCTGCAAGTATAGCAAGGGCAGCGTCAATGGCAATGTGTTTGCCGAATCCCCAAACATCAAAACTGCCAAAATCACGAAATGTAAACCGTGTATGCGGTTCATTGTTAATGAGTACAAATTCAATGTCTTGAATATCTCTGCTCGGATAAAGCCATTCGGCATCCACCTTATCAACAAGGGTAGATAAAAAAGGGTCTTCTGCATTGAGAACTTTATGCGTAGCAAGATTTATAAAAGTTTTGTAAGAGTCATAAAATCTTTCATAATTATAATCATAATACTCCATATGTTCGGGTTCTGCATTGAT
>JAMORM010000107.1 GCA_027063585.1 Sulfurimonas sp.
GACAGACAGACATTGCTCTTTTCTGCAACTATGCCGCAGCCTATAAAAAATCTTGCAAACAGAATTTTAAAAGATCCTGCTTTTGTTTCAATCACAAAAGGTGAAACTACAAATACAGATATCGAACAAGAATATTATGTAATTGACGAGCATGAGAGAGATGATGCAATTATTCGTCTGATGGATTCAGAGCAAACTTCAAAAGCAGTTGTGTTTTGTAGAACAAAATCAGAAGTTGACAGACTCAGCAATGTACTTTCAAATGCAGGTTATTTGGCAAATGGGCTACATGGAGACATGGAGCAGCGTCAACGCGAAACAGTTATCAAAGGTTTTAAAAATGACTCTATAAAAGTTCTTGTCGCAACTGATGTTGCTGCTCGCGGTATACATGTAAACAACATTTCACATGTATTTAACTATCATATTCCTTTTGATCCTGAGTCTTATGTTCACCGAATTGGGCGAACAGGACGTGCAGGTACGAAAGGAAAAGCAATTACACTTTTAACTCCTTTAGAGTTTAAAGAGCTGCAACGCATTAAACAAAAAGTAGGTACTTCAATGAACCATGCTTTTGTTCCAAGTAAAAATGATTTACGTGCATCTACTGTAGATAAAATGGTAAAAACTATTGAAGATCAAAAAATATATGATGAAGCACATAAAATTCTTGATCGTCTTAAAGAAGACATCGATGAAGAGACAATCATGTTTAAACTCATTTCTATGATTTTAGACAGACAAGATATCAAAGGACCAAGCAACATTGGTATTCCTGCTGATAAACTTACAGCTATACTAGAGCGTGCCGGTAAACGAAATGACAGCCGTGGACGTAACGGAAGAAGCCGTGGCGGATTCCGTGGAAACAGCCGTAACCGTTCAGGCGGTGACAGAAATCGTTCTGGCGGAGATAGAAATCGTGACGGCGGCGGATACCGTGGAAACAGAAGTTCTTCAAACAGAAATAGAAACAGAGACTAATGGACCAATCTCTCATCTTTGAAAATGCTCATTTATATGTAGAAAAAGAAGCCAGTGAAATTCCTTGGCTAAAAATCTTTACAAAAGAGCCCTACAAAGAGTTGGGAGATGTGCCAAAAGAGTTGCGCCTGCAGCTCTTTGAAGTCTTTGATATTATTGAAGACGAAATGAAAAAATACTACAACCCTACAAAAATCAATATGGCCTCATTTGCAAATATGCTCCCGCGTGTCCATTTACATGTAATGGCAAGATTTGAAAATGACAGCTATTTTCCTAATCCTATGTGGGGTGAAAAACTTAGAGATGCGGTTTTAGAGTTACCGGATGAAAAAGAGTTTTACAAAAGAGTTGCAATAGCTTTAAAACAATTCAGCCCAGGTTGAAACCTGGGTTCCGAAATAGTTGTTAGCAATTGAGAAGCAAAAAAAATGTTTTTCGCCTCTCAAATTCTCATTTTTATTCTAGTTCAAGGCGGATATAAATATATTTGAGGAGCTTACTATAGTAAGTGACGAAAAGATATTTTTATCCAACGCAGAAATTGGATAAAAATGTTACTTGAGTGGTGAAAATGGAACGAGGGCGCTTCCCCAGGTTAAGCCTCCGCCAAACGCATCCAAGAGCATCAACTCACCAGGTTCAAGCTCACCTGCTTCATACAAATCATTGATTGCCATCGGAATTGAAGCACCAGAAGTATTTCCATATTTTTCTACGGTAATAACAACCTGATCCTCTCTCATCTTTAAGGCATCACCAACAGCTTTAATAATTCTCAAATTTGCCTGATGGGGAATAAAGTGTTTGATATCTTCACTTTTAATATTATTATCTTCCAATATTTCTTTGACATCTTTTGTTAAGGTACGCACAGCAACTTTAAAAGTCTCATTGCCTTTCATCTGCATAAAACATGTTCCTGCCTCTGCATCCAGAGCATCATGGGCTGAACCGCTTCCACCGTTTGGTGTCATAAGCAAGTCTGCATATTCTCCGTCTGCTCCGGTATGTACATCAATGATAGCTTCACTTTTATCATCGGTTGCACTAATAACCGCAGCACCTGCACCATCACCAAAGAGTATACATGTGCCACGATCACTATAATCTGTTATAGCAGAGAGTTTTTCAGCACCGATGATTAAAATATTTTTTTTCATTCCTGATTCTATAAATGCTTTTGCAATTGCCAGAACATAAATAAAACCTGTACATGCAGCAGAGATATCAAAAGCAGTTGCATTTTTGATACCGAGTTTTGTAGAAATAACTGTTGCAGTTGAGGGCATACAAAAATAATCCGGTGAAATTGTAGCCGTTATAACCATATCAATTTCAGATTTATCAATACCGCTTCGCTCTAATGCTTTTTGGGCAGCTTTTGCACCCAAATCACTTGTAAATTCATCTTTAGAAGCAATATGACGCTCTTTAATCCCCGTTCTTTTTGTAATCCATTCATCTGAAGTATCCACCATATGTGAAAGTTCTTCATTAGTCAGTATTTTCTCTGGCACATAAGCGCCTATAGAACGAAATGCAGCATAAGCCATCTTAGATTTCCTTTTGTTTTAACTCTTGGAGTCTTGTAACGATATGTGTATTGACACCTGTATCAACATAACTTATTGCCTGATAAATTGCATTTTCAATCGCTCTGGCATTACTTTTTCCGTGACTCACGATTGCACAGCCTTTTATACCGATAAGAGGTGCTCCACCGATTTCAGCATAATCTATCTCTTTTTTCAACAATTTAAAAACTTTTCTCATTAAAAGTGCACCTGTAATACGAATAGGTGATTTTTTTATATAATCTTTAATAAGCTGAGAAATAGTAGAAGCAACACCTTCACTGGTTTTAAGTACCAAATTTCCTACAAAGCCATCACAAGTAATTACATCACAGCTACCGTTAAAAATATCACCGCCTTCAACATTTCCTTTAAACCCTTTATAGCCTTGAAGAAGTTTAAATGCTACTTTGGTAACTTCATTGCCTTTAGAGTCTTCTTCTCCATTTGCCAAAAGTCCAATACTCGGTTCTTTTATACCTAAAACATCTTCTGCATAACAACCGCCCATTACAGCAAACTCTGCTAAATGTTCAGGTTTTGAATCAACATTAGCTCCAACATCCAAAAGTACAGAACGGCGACTTGTTTTTGTCGGCATAAGCGTTACAAGTGCAGGACGTGACACACCTTTTAATCGACCAAGTCTTAAAGTAGCCAGGGTCATAGTTGCACCACTGTGTCCAGCCGAGACTATACCGTCAGCTACACCATCTCTTACTAAATCTACAGCTTTATAAATACTACTTTCTTTGCGTTTAACAGCATCTGTTGCGGCATCACTCATTGCAATAACATCATCGCAGTCGATGATTAAAATCTTATCTCTATAACGTTTTGGTAACAGAGGTAAAATTTCTGATTTATTCCCTACAAGTATAGGTGTGAATTTTTTCTTTTTGAGTGCTTTGATGCATCCGTTTACAATCGGCTCAGGACCAAAGTCCCCGCCCATTGCGTCAATAGCAATTTTTACCATTGACTACTTGTACTCACCAGTAGTTGGATTAATATGGTGTGGTAATCTATAAGTTCCGTCTTTATCTTTAACCGGACGAGCTAAAGAAATTTTATAATGAGTTCTTCTCTTCGCTGAACGTGAATGAGATACTCTTCTCTTAGGTACTGCCATCTTAGTATTTCCTTTATATTTTAATTTTTACAATTATCACAAGAGTGATAATCACTTTTGATAAGTTCGATTTCTGAGTTTAAAAGCTCTTGTATATCTACGTTACCATCTAAAGATTCTACAACATCCAAAAGGGTGCTGCCGTCATCTTCAAAAATCCCGTCATTAATGAAAAATTCAATATCTTCATTTACTTCAAGATCAAAATCTTGGGCACATATGTCACAAGATTTTTCTAGTGTTCCACTGATTTTTGCTTTAAGCAAAATCAATTTTGCACTATGATACTCCAAATAACCTTTAAAAGCTATTTCATTTGATTCAACTTCAAAATCTAAAGGAGTTTTTGTTACTTTTCTTAGCATAATCCTCATCGGATATACTTACGAAATTTCTCTCTGGGCAAAAAAGAATGCAATCTCATTCGCTGCGTTTTCAACAGAATCACTTCCGTGAACTGCATTAGCATCAATATTTTCAGCGAAATCTGCACGGATAGTTCCTGCTTCAGCCTCTTTAGGGTTTGTTGCACCCATTAAATCACGGTTTTTCTGCATAGCATTTTCACCTTCTAAAACTGAAATAACAACTGGTCCACTGATCATGAAATCAACTAAGTCGTTGAAAAAAGGTCTCTCTGCGTGAACTGCATAAAATGCTTCAGCATCACCACGAGAAAGTTGTAGTTTTTTTGTTGCTGCAATTCTAAGACCATTGCTTTCAAAACGATCTAAAATTTTGCCTATAACACCTTTTGCAACTGCATCCGGTTTGATTATTGATAGTGTACGTTCCATCAAATCTCCTCTGAAAATATAAAATTAGAATGGAATTATACCTAAAAAAAATTGTTTTTAGTTTAAAAAGTAAATTTTGTTGATTTGGGGAAATTGAGGGGAGTGTTATTAGAGCATATAAATGCTCTAATAAACGATTATTCTACTACCGGCTCGTGATTTGCACGTTGCTCATCAGTAATATCTTCACGATGCTCTGGACTATCACCCACGGCATCCCAAACTATACAACCCTCAGTAGGACATGCCGTAGCACATGCAGGTTCATCATGATGACCAACACACTCTACACATTTATCTGGATATACATAATAAGTTTCTTCACCTGTTGGATTGTCATCTTCGTCTACAATTGCTTCTACCGGACACTCATCAATACAAGCGCCACAGTTAATACATGTATCTGTAATCAATACTGCCATATTTTCTTCTCCTAATTTTTATTAAAAGTAACTATACACTTTAGACTTTTAAATACAGCTAAAAGCTCTTAGTTAATAGTAAAAGTATAGTCTATAGTTACATTTTTTCTAAACATCTTAGATGTCTAAATACTCTTTTATTGCATCCACTTTATCTGTTCTTTCCCAGTTAAAGCCCACCTCTTCACGTCCAAAGTGACCATAAGCTGCAGTTTTACGATAAATAGGCTTTAATAAATCTAATGATTTTATAATTCCTGCAGGGGAAAGATCAAAAAGTTCTTTTACACAGCTTTCTATTTTCTCTTCATCAACTTTTCCTGTGTTGTGTGTGTCAACCATAATGGAAACTGGCTGAACAACGCCGATTGCATAAGCAACTTGAATAGTTACTCTGTCACATGCACCTGCAGCTACAAGGTTTTTAGCAACCCAGCGGGCAGCATATGCAGCCGAACGGTCAACCTTGGTCGGGTCTTTCCCGGAAAATGCTCCACCACCATGTGGGCAGCTTCCTCCGTATGTATCTACAATTATTTTACGACCTGTAAGACCGGCATCTCCCTGAGGACCGCCAATTACAAATTTTCCTGTTGGATTAATATGAAAAACAGTATTTTCATCCATCATATCTGCAGGAATTACTTTTCGTATTACCTCTTCTATTACATCTTTATGAATCTGCTCTTGAGAAACCTCAGGAGCATGCTGTGTAGAAATAACGACAGTTTCTACCGAAACTGGTTTATCGTC
>JAMORM010000108.1 GCA_027063585.1 Sulfurimonas sp.
ACAGTACTGTTCAGATAATGCCGCGATGATAGGCAGAGTAGCCGTAGATATGTATAAACAAGGAATGTTCACTTCTTTAGAAGATTTAGAAATGACGCCAAAAAGCAATATATAACTTAATCTATTCTTAATCAAAAAGATTTGTTCACTAAATAAGACAATTATTATCCGAATTAAAATATACTTCTCCCATCAAAACGTTGAAGAGAAGTTTACGGCTTAAACTCCTCAAAAAAATGCAAGGCATTTTGGGCTTCCTGCCGAGGGAAACCTAGCGTTAGCGTAAACAAAGGAATTATTTCCTTTGTTGTAACAAAAGGGAAATGAAAAAGGTTCCCTTAAATTTCAGGGTACTCCTTGAGGGTATAGAAGAAAATTAAAGGAAATTGAATGGCAACAACTAAATTCAAAGGTACAGACGTAGAGTTATTAGGAAATGAAGTAAATGTAGGCGATAAAGCTCCTGAGGTTAACGTTGTTAACTCAGAAGGCTTAGGTGATGTAAAAGTTGGTGGAGCGCAAGGCGAAAAACAACTTATAATTGTAGTTCCTTCTTTAGACACAGGTGTATGTGCTACTGAAACGCGTAATTTCAATGCAAAAGCTGCAGAACTTGACGGTGTAAAAACTGTTGTTGTTTCTATGGACCTTCCATTTGCTGCAGGACGTTTTTGTTCAGCTGAGGGAATCGACAAATTAACTGTTGCTTCTGACTTCAGAAACAAAGATTTTGCAAACGCTTACGGCGTACTTTTAGGTGGTTCTCCACTTGCTGGTGTAACAGCTCGTGCTATCTTCGTAATTGATGAAAACGGAATTGTAACTTACAAAGAAATCGTTCCTGAAATTACTGAAGAGCCTCAATATGATGCTGCAATAGAAGCTGCTAAAAAGTAATTAATTTCTCTTCTTGCCGCCATTGGTGGCAAAAATGAAGTGAGTATATCTCATTTTATTTCTCCTTCTGTTTACATTTTGAATAATTCAAAATGTAAACTTTATCTAACCAAAAAATTTAACAATTCCTCCAAAAATCTCTGATATAATAAACAAAATTATTTAATGAGGTTATTATGAAAAAAATTCTATCTGCTATGGCTGTGAGTGCAATATTAACGGCTTCAGTTTATGCTGATCTTACAAAAGTTGAAATTGGTGCAGGTGCATGGGCACAAACACCCTCAGGAACAGCCAATTATGACAGAGGCTTAGGCGTAACGGGTACAAATACGTTTGATGAAACTAAAGATACCTCTGCCTATGTATGGATGCTTGTAAAACATCCGATTCCGATACTGCCGAACATAAGACTTGAATACACAAGTATTCATGCAACAGGTAAAGCAAGCGGTTCATGGAATGGTTTAATTGCACCTGCAAATACTAACAGTGTTTTAGATATTAAAGAGTATGATATTATTCCGTATTATAATCTTTTAGACAATACATTTTGGACAACACTTGATTTAGGGATTGATATAAAAGTAATGGATTTGGACTACAAAGTAGAACCAAACGGAACATTTACAGGATATGAAGATACTTATACAGCACCTATTCCACTTTTATATGCACGAGTGAGAGTAGAAATTCCAGCAACAAATATTGGACTTGAAGGTGATGCAAAGTATGTAACAACAGGTTCATCGACTATATATGATGCACGCGTAAAAGTTGATTATACTTTTGATATCTCACCGGTTGTGCAACCTGCTCTTGAAATCGGTTATAGAGCGCAAAAAATTAAAATAGATGAAAATGATGAGGATGTTAAAACAGATATGGATTTTTCAGGCTTTTATGCAGGTTTAATGCTTCGTTTTTAAGAAAGTAACAATGGTCGGCACTAAAGTAGCGATTCCGAAGAGCTAAGGAACCCAGACCTCAGTCTGGGTTGAATTGCTTTTACGTTAAAAGAGTGTTTTTGCTTCTGTGTCCAAAATGACGATTTCCAATTCTAATTTTATTTCAAATGCTTCAAAGACTCTTTTTTGTGCTTCATTTATAAGAAAAACGGCATCTTCAAAAGTGCCATTGCCATGATTGACTAAAAAATTTGCATGTTTTGTACTAAATTCCATATTGCCAACTTTTTTTCCCTTGAGTCCGACTGCTTCTATGAGCCTTCCCGCATAATCTCCCTCGGGATTTTTAAAACAGCTTCCGGCACTAGGAGTAGAGGGTTGATTTGCACGCATTTTTTTAAACATAGCGACTTTATCTTGATTAAATCCATGTTCTATGTGAAAAGCTGCTTCAAGTATAGGTTCATTAATATTTGTAAATCTATAACCAAAGACAATATCTTCTTTATGTTTTGTACTGCAAGGTGTTGTTATGTATTTGAGATTATTGAAAATTTCAAACTCTTTTAATCCCGCATTCATATAGACAAGCCCGCCGAGTTTTCCCGGAAGATGAGAAACAAACTCAAAGTTTGCAATATTGTGTTTTTTACAAAAAGAGGCAATTTTTCCTGAAGGCGTAGCTCCACCGATTTTTAGTAGGTTATTTTCTATTTTTATATAATCATATTGTTTGTCAAGCATCATCAGTTTTGGGGGATTTGGTCCGACTAGAGCGTTGTTACATGCGCCTATAAGGTAATAATCATTGATATCTTCAAAATTATCTTGCAAAAGAGCGATATCAATAATGTCTCCGATTTTAAAAGAGGAGTACTTTGAAAAATCAATAGTTTTAAACTGCATTACTCAACAAATGAAGGAATCATATTAAAAACACCGACAGAGAAGTCTGTCATTTCGTTGAGCATCCATGGCATAGTAAGTACAATGACTATAACAACACCTATAATTTTTGGAATAAAAGAGAGAGTCATTTCGTTGATTTGGGTTGTTGCTTGAAAAATACTCACAGCAAGTCCTAAAAACATTCCTGTCAGTAACCCGGGAAGTGCTAAATAGAGTGCTATTTGAAATGTTTGTACGCCCAAACCTATGAGTTTTTCTTCCATTATGACTCTCTTAGATCCGTGTACTCAGTGGGAATAAGATAATCATGAACATTGACAGGTTTGTCATAAAATCCATGTTTATAGCCGATTTCAAAGAGTTTATTGATAGCTTTATATTGAATATCGCTTAGTGTAATAGAATCATCATTTGCATAAAGCTCAAGATATTTTTCTAGTGTTTGTCCATCTATGCGAACCAAATCACGTTCTAACAACATTGCCGAGAGTCTCTCTTTGTGGTCACGGGCAACCTGAACCGCTTTTGTAAGTGTTGCTTCATAATCAATTGCTTTATTTAGAGGCAGTGAGCGGCGGATTGCCATACCACCAAGCGGCAGTGGTAAATCTTTTCCGGCAAGTTCCTGCCAAATATCCCACATTTCACGCTCTACTTCAAGTTCATCCGCAAAAGTTAAAATACTTTCATGGATGAGCACTCCTGCATCAACTTTTCCCTCTTTAACGGCATCTTCAATTTCTAAAAAATTCATGTATGTGATGCGTGCATCAGGGTAGGCAATACGAAAAAGCATGGCATTTGTTGTATGCTCTCCGCTTAGGGCCACTTTGAAGTTACGTTTGAGTTTTTGACCTTTTCTCTTAATTACTTTAGGACCATAGCCCTCACCAAAACTTACAGCGGTCCTCAGCGGTGCATATTCTTCTTTTATATGTGGATAGAGCGCAAAACTGATGGCTACAATGTCGTATACGCCGTTAAGGGCATCTTCGTTAAGTGTCTGAATATCTTTTGCAATGTTGTCAAATTGCGTATCTTTCATATCTACCCAGCCAAATTTGATGGCATAGTACATAAAAATATCGTCGGCGTCTGGTGAATGGGCTATAAGAGTTTTTTTCATAAATTAATTTTAACTAAAGATGTATAAGTCTTTACTTTATTTAGATAAAATCTCATAATATTTACATGTAAAAAGAATTTGATTAAAAATATGACAAAATGACATAATTTTAATCTCGTTGATGAAATTTACATAAAATAAGTCTAAATTTCATAATAAGTGAGTCCAACATGGATGCAAATAAACAAAAATCATTAGACTTGGCGATGAAGCAGATAGATAAAGCCTTTGGAAAAGGTGCTCTGATGCGCCTTGGCGACAAAGATATTGTGCCTATACAGTCAATCAGTACAGGTTCGTTGGGACTTGATTTAGCACTGGGTATAGGAGGAGTTCCTCAAGGTAGAGTAGTCGAAATATATGGACCGGAGAGTTCAGGGAAAACAACATTGGCATTGCAGATAACAGCAGAATGTCAAAAAAGCGGTGGAGTTTGTGCTTTTATAGATGCGGAGCATGCTCTTGATGTTATTTATGCAAAAAATCTCGGTGTAGATATTGATAATTTATTGGTCTCTCAGCCTGATTACGGCGAACAGGCACTTGATATTGTTGAAACTATTGCAAGAAGTGGTGCTATTGACTTAATAGTTATAGATTCAGTGGCAGCACTCACACCAAAAGTTGAGCTTGAGGGTGAAATGAATGATCAACAAGTTGGTGTGCAGGCTCGTTTAATGTCTAAGGCATTGAGAAAACTCACCGGTGTTTTAAGTAAAATGAACTGTACGGTTATATTTATTAACCAGATTCGTATGAAAATAGGAATGATGGGGTATGGTTCGCCAGAGACGACAACAGGTGGAAATGCTTTGAAATTTTACGCTTCAGTACGCATAGATGTGCGTCGTATTGCTTCACTAAAACAGGGTGAGAGTCAAATTGGTAACAGAGTAAAAGCAAAAGTTATAAAAAATAAAGTAGCCCCTCCTTTTCGTCAGGCAGAATTTGATATAATGTTCGGAGAAGGAATTTCCAAAGAAGGTGAGCTTGTTGATTATGGTGTCAAACTTGACATTGTAGATAAAAGCGGAGCTTGGTTTTCTTATGGAGAGACTAAACTCGGTCAAGGCCGCGAAAATGTGAAGGCAAAGTTTAAAGATGAGCCGGAATTAGCGAATGAGATTGAAGAGAAGATTAAACAGGCTATGGGTATGAGCTCGCTTATGACGATGGATACTTCTGATATAGCAGAAGCTGACGCATAAGAAGCCTTTGTTATTTTAAAATTTTAATAAGGTAAGATATATGTTTATTGATGATATTAGTGCAATTGAGGTAATGGACTCTCGTGGAAATCCGACGGTAAAAGCGACGGTACAATTGAGTGACGGAACAACTGCTAGTGCGATTGTACCTTCAGGTGCAAGTACAGGAAAGCGTGAAGCATTGGAACTTCGTGACGGCGGTGAACGCTATATGGGCAAAGGTGTGTTGCAGGCGGTTGAAAATGTAAATTCTCAAATTTCTGATGTGCTTATCGGCATGAGTCCTTTTAATCAGGCAGTGATTGATGCAACAATGAAAGAACTTGACGGTACTGACAACTATGGAAATCTCGGTGCAAATGCTGTGCTTGGTGTTTCCATGGCTGTAGCTCGCGCTGCTGCACAAAGTCTTGGCATTCCTTTGTATCGTTACTTAGGCGGAGCCAATGCAATGGTTATGCCGACACCTATGCTTAATATTATCAATGGTGGAAGTCATGCCGATAATAACGTGGACTTTCAAGAGTATATGATTATGCCGATTGGCTTTGAAGATTTTGCAACTTCGTTACGTGCTGCATCAGAGGTATATCATAATCTAAAAGCTATTTTAT
>JAMORM010000109.1 GCA_027063585.1 Sulfurimonas sp.
TTTGTCATTAAAGGTGTAAAATTTAGAAATGCCATCTGTTATGAGGCTACATGTAAAGAACTCTATACAGGAGATGTCAAATACATGGTTGCCATCAGTAACAATGCATGGTTCACACCGTCCATCGAACCGACACTTCAAAAACTGCTTTTAGAGTACTACGGCAGAAAAAACGGCGTTACGATTTACCACGCAGCCAATGTAAGCGGCACCGGCATAATAAAATAACAAGGACTTATAGGATATAATAAGAAAAAATCATTTATCAGGGTTACATTACATGTTAAATCTTAAAAATCCAAATCTCTATTTAAATCGTGAGCTCTCATGGTTACAGTTCAATACAAGAGTCCTCAAACAGGCGCAAGACGAATCTTTGCCGCTGCTTGAACGCTTAAAATTCCTTGCCATTTACGGTACAAATCTGGATGAATTTTACATGATTCGTGTTGCGGGACTTAAAAAGCTTTTTGCCGCGGGTATTATTGTCTCAGGTGCTGACCGACTTACTCCGTTGCAACAACTTCGTGAAATCAGAAACTATCTGCATCAAGAGCAACAGGTGGTAGAACACTGCCGAAATGAAATATTTAAAAAACTTGAACCACATGGCATCAGTATTAAAACCTATGATGAAGTCAATAATCAAGAAAAACATAAGCTTAACCAATATTTTGATGAAAATATCTATCCTGTAATTATTCCTATTGCCGTTGATGCAACCCATCCTTTCCCGCATCTTAACAACTTGAGTTTCGGACTTATTGTGAAACTTCGCGATATGGACAATGAAAATATAGAACGCTTCGGAATCATCCGTGTTCCTCGTGTTTTAAGCAGATTTGTAGAACTCGGCAATGGTACCTATGTGCCTATTGAAAGTGTTGTGCAAAAACATGTTGATGAACTTTTTCCGGGCTATGAACTTATGAAATATGCACCGTTTCGCGTCACAAGAAATGCCGATATCGCCATCGAAGAAGAGGAAGCCGATGACTTTATGGAAATTCTAGAAGAAGGACTGAAACTTCGCCGCAAAGGTGAAATGGTACGACTGGAGGTCGGTTCCAACGCAGACGATGAAATCATTAATTTTTTTAATCGTCATGCCCATATATACAAAGATGATATTTACCGATATCATACGTTTTTAAATCTTTCAAGTCTTTGGCAGATTGTTTCAAACAAAGACTTTGCACATCTTTTAGCACCCTCTTTTCAACCAAAAAATTTACCGCCGTTTGAAAATAATGAAGATATTTTCAATATTTTAGAGAAGCAAGATGTTTTAATGTACCATCCTTATGAAAGTTTTGAGCCGGTCATTAATCTCATTCAGCATGCGGCAAAAGACCCGGATGTCGTCTCTATAAAAATGACACTCTACCGTTCAGGAACAAAATCACCCATCGTCAAAGCACTGATGGATGCAAGCGAATCAGGCAAACAGGTAACTGTTATGGTGGAGCTTAAAGCGAGATTTGATGAGGAGAACAACCTTATCTGGGCAAAGGCACTGGAAAAATCGGGAGCACATGTAATTTATGGAATTCAAGGATTTAAAGTTCATGCAAAAGCAGCTTTGGTTACCAGACGAAAAAACGGAAAGCTCAAGCAGTATGCACATTTAGGCACAGGAAATTATAATCCTTCTACTGCAAAAATATATACCGATATGAGTTATATGACAAGTAAGGACAGTATTACCAATGACTTGACACGCTTTTTTCACTTTTTAACAGGTTTTAGCAAAAAAGGGAAACTCAACGAACTTTATATGGCACCTTCACAAATTAAGCCAAAACTTCTTTCTCTCATTCATAATGAAACAAGACAGGGAAAAAACGGTCAAATTATTGCAAAAATAAACTCGCTAGTAGATGAAGATGTCATCAGGGCTTTATATAAAGCTTCTATGGCAGGTGTCAAAGTTGACCTTATAGTGCGTGGGATATGCTGTTTAAAACCCGGTATTAAAGGTGTCAGTGATAACATCAGAGTTATCTCTATATTAGGAAAATATTTAGAGCATGCCCGTGCCTTTTATTTTAAGAATGATGCTTCAGCCGTTTATATCTCAAGTGCAGACTGGATGCCTCGAAATCTTGTACGCCGCATAGAACTTCTAACAGCTATAAAAGATGAAGATTCCAAAAAGAAAATTATACAAATATTAAAACTGCAATGTTCTGACAACGCTCTTTCACATGAATTGCAAGATGACGGCACCTATGTAAAAATCAAACCGAAAAACGGTGAAAAGGTTATAAATAATCATAAGCTTTTAGAAGATTATGTCAACCGTATAGCAAAAGCAACAAGAAAAGAGACATCTACTTATGTCCAACAGCTTGTCAATCGTCTTTTTATTGAAAGTTAAGGAGAAAAATTATGCTGCACTCATTTAAAAATACTACACCGACAATCGGAAAAAACAGCTGGATTGCTCCGTCTGCAGATGTTATTGGGGATGTTACCTGTGGTGAAGATTGCTCAATCTGGTTTGGCTGTGTCGTTCGCGGTGATGTCCATTACATAAAAATAGGCAACAGAGTCAATATTCAAGACCTGAGTATGTTACATGTAACGCATTATAAAAAAGAGGACAAAAGTGATGGAAACCCGACAATAATCGAAGATGACGTCACGATCGGACACCGTGTCATGCTCCATGGTTGTACAATAGAAAAAGCCTGCCTTATCGGCATGAGTGCTACTATTTTAGATGGAGCAGTCATAGGAAAAGAAAGTATTGTCGGTGCCGGTTCGCTTGTGACAAAAAATAAAATATTTCCGCCACGTTCACTCATCATGGGAAGTCCCGCAAAAGTTGTCAGAGAACTCCATGATGACGAAATAAAAGAGTTATATGCTTCCGCATCACGCTATGTTACATTTAAAAAGGATTATGTTCTATAATCCGCATTAATTTTGACATATTCATAGCCTAAATCACAGCCAAACGCTGTAAACTTTCCATCTCCGATACCTAAGTCGCAATAAATTGTAAAGACTTCTCTTTTCATTATTTCGCCGGCTTTTTGCTCCATGATTTCGTCAAAATAAAGCGTTCCTCTGTCATAAACGCATACATCCTCAAAGGCAATACGCAGTTTCTCTTCATCTGCATCAGCACCGCTTGCACCGACTGTTGAAGCAATTCTTCCCCAGTTTGGATCTTCACCGTACAAAGCTGTTTTTACAAGCAGGGAGTTTGTAAGAGCTTTTGCCACAATCTCTGCCTCTTTATTGTTTTTTGCACCACTTACTTCATAGGTTACAAGTTTTGTAGCACCCTCACCGTCTCTTACCATTTCACGTGCTAAAAAGCGCATTATTTTATACAAGGCTTCGCTGAATGCTTCTTTATGATATGCTCCGCTTTTTGCATTGCTCAGCAGCATCACAGTATCATTCGTAGAGGTGTCGCCGTCTACACTTGCTGCATTAAAAGTCGTTTGTACATTTTTGCTTAAAATAGCTTGCATTTCATCTTTCTCAACTTTTGCATCTGTTGTTATAAAACAGAGCATCGTTGCCATAGCAGGATTAATCATACCCGCGCCCTTAGCCATTGCACCTATTGAAAAGCTACTGCCATCTTCAAGCTCGACTTTATAAGCAATCTGTTTTGAAAAGGTGTCTGTTGTCATAATAGCCTCTGCTGCGGCATCTGCATTTTGTTTGCTTAAATCAAAAAGTTTGGCTCCATTGACAATCTTCTCTTTTGGAAGTCTAACACCTATAACACCTGTCGAACTCATAACAGGGTTGGTAGTTTCCTTGGGTAAAGTAGCTAAAATTTCGTCAATGTCTTTTATGCCTGCTTTGCCTGTCATTGCATTGGCATTCTTGGAGTTAATCAGTACAAAATTTGTTTGAAATTCTCCTTTTGCCTTAAAGTGCCTTATAGGCGCTGCCGTCATTTTATTTGTTGTAAATGTAGAGGCTATTTCACACAAAATATCACTATAAACAAATGCCATATCTTTTGCATTGCCTGTTTTTAATCCTGCACTGATACCGTCTGCATAAAAACCTTGTGCAGCACAAACACCACCATCAATTTTTGTTAATTTATACAAATTTAAGCTCCTTAGGTTTGACTCTTTTAGAAATCAAATCTTTTGTTATTTTAATGCCTTCTTGTGTACCTATAACCAAAAGTTTAGATTCACTCGTTACCAAAGTATCACCCTTTGGCATGCCTATAAGTTTGCCATCTTTTCTGGTGATTCCTACTACCGATGTGTTTGCAATCTCTCGAATATGCGTCTCTTTAAGTTTTTTCAACACTGCCCAGCTATAACGCGGCACAGTAATTTCCTGCATATCCAAAGGATTGTCACTTTTATATAAAAACTCTTCAAGTAGATTTTCCATATCAGGACGTGCTGCCATTGCTGAAACCCTTTGAGCCGTCAGCTTTGTAGGTGAAACTACTGTGTCTGCTCCGAGTTTTTTGAGTTTTTCTACATCACTCATGGTTTCTGCAGATGAGATGACATAATAGGGACGAGGCAAGAAATGTTCTTTTTCAAAAAGTCGCACCGAGGCAATAAGTGCAATGTTATCGGCAATAGAATCAGACAAGGCAATCAAACCCTTAGCGGATGACAGATGCGCTTTAAGCATGGAAAGTTCAGCATGAGGCTGCGCTTTTAAATAATGTGGATATTTATGTTCCGCAGCCCATTCATGTATCTCCGGTCTTGGATCAATCACGATAAAAGGAATATGATTTTTACGTAACTGTTTTGTAACTTCTATTGTATAATCATTATGATAACATACAACAAAATGCTTTTTGAGCCTTGCTATTTTATACAGCATTCTTCTCTCCTTCATTATGGCAACAATGTGACCTTTATTAATCTCTGTAACTAAAATACCGATAGCACTTGAAAATACTGCGAACCCTGCAATAATAAGGTTTATAGTAAAAATTCGGCCTGCATTTGAAATGGGAGCAATTTCGCCAAAACCGACTGTCGTAAAAGTAATAGCTGTCTGATAAATTGCATCCATAATTGTAAAATCATCAATAAGAACATAGCCTGCTGTTCCGATTAACATTACAAGTACAGTTAAGATTAGAGGTAAGCGAAACGCTTTTAAGTGTGGATAAACTTCGGGAAGAAGTTTTGGGTCAGGTTTGGGAGCAGTCTCCCAATTGAGGAATTTGCGAATCCTTGGTAAAAGATTCAAAGCTAATTCCTAAGTTTACGAATTTTTCTTAAGTGTGCGTAATTCTCTTGCAGAAATCTTAATCTTTTTCGTTGTACCATCTTCTAATGTGATACGCACTGTTCTTAGGTTTAATAAAAAACGACGCTTCGTTCTGTTTTTTGCATGAGAAACATTGTTCCCACTCATAGGGCCTTTGCCGCTAATAGCACATCTTCTTGCCATTTGAGTATCCTTGAATGATATTTTAAAGTTGCGAATTGTATCAAAACAAAGCAAAACTCCAACTTAAGCCAAATATATTTTATTCTAAACGACCTTCTTTATTTGAATTTTATCTTTTTCTAGCTAAAATATACAATATTCAACAGAAAATGGAACACTTTGATAACAATAAAGCAAATAGACTCATATATAGAAAAAATACCGCCCTCTCCAAAAGTCTTAAAAGAGACTCT